>NZ_JAEPRP010000067.1:0-35725 GCF_016652895.1 Ensifer sp. SSB1 | reverse complement strand
CCGCCTCCATGTCGCTGACGGTCGCGCGCGGATTGGCGATCGAGAAGATCTTGAGGTCGCGGGCATTCCAATAGGAGCGGCCGATCAGATTGTGGGATCGGATATCATCGACCTCGATCTCGCTGTCATCTCGGGAAAACAGCGGATGCTCGGCACCGCAATAGAAGCGCTGGGTTTCCTCGTAGAGATCGATGTATTCCAGCCCCAGCGTCGTGCGCGGAAAACTGGCGATGGCGATGTGCAGTTCGCCCGTTATCACGTCGCGCAAGAGTTCGTGCGGCGGCCGCGTCACGATCGAAAGCGCCACCTCCGGCGCCTCATCCGTCATCCGGGCAAAGACGCTGTTGAGACGGGAAGACGGATCGGACAGTGTGTTGTCGATGAGACCGACGGAAAGCGTGCCATTCAGCTGGTGCTGCAACCCTTTCATGCGGGTGTCGAACTGGTCGATCGAGCCGAACAGGCGCTTGGCTTCCTCGTAGACCGCCCGTCCCTCCTCTGTCAGGCGAAAGCCGGAGCGGCCGCGCTGGCAAAGGGTGAGGCCCAGCCGGCTTTCCAGCGCAGAGATATGGTTGGAGATCGTCGAGAGCGAGAGATTGAGTTCGCCTTGCGCCGCTGCGAAACCGCCGGCCTCCACGATCGTGATGTAGATGCGCAGCAACCGCACGTCCAACGAGTCCAGTGCCATGTAGTCCCGCCTTACCTTGATAAAACTCCAAGTTAAGCGAGATTATTATGTATTTTCATAGACTAAGCTAGAGCTGCCCTCATGAATATCGCGGTTGTTGCTCAACGAATGGCTGCTTCGCCGGTTGCGACAGGAGCAGGCTAAGCTGCAAGCCAAATCGGCCGGCGCCAATGGCACCGGCCGGAATATGATCTGGATCGCTCAGGCGGTTGCCGATCGACCGTGGGCTCTTCGGCTCCGGCTCTAGGGCTGGCGATAGACCTCGTTTCCGGCAAGGTACGTCGCCTCGACCTTGCGCTCGCGGATGGAACGGTCGAGCGGATCCGGCAGCGTACCGTTGATCAGCACGAAATCCGCCCATTTGCCGACGCTGATCGAGCCGATCTCACCGCCCCAGGGCGTCATGTCGGCGCCGGCTTGAGTGAGCCCATGCAGCGCCTGGTCGAAGCTGACCGCCTGCTCCGGATGCCAGGGCCCGTCACCGAGGCCGAAGGGGCTTTCGCGGAAGACGGCATCGTTGATCTGGGTCAGCGGGCTTAGCGGTGAAGTCGGCCAGTCGGAACCGAACACCAACGGCACGCCAGCGTCCAGCATCGAATGCCAGACGTAAGCGCGTGGCTCACGCTCGGTGCCGATGCGCTCGGTGATGTATTTGCCGATCGTGCCGGTCGCATGGTTCGGCTGCATCGAAGCAACGACGCCCAGATCCTTGAAGCGCTGGATGTCCTTGGTCTCAACCACCTCGATATGCTCGATGCGGTTCGGCTGGGCGCGCGGCACCGAGGCCTCGGCGAAAGCGTCAAGCACGAGACTGACGCCACCATCGCCGATCGCGTGCACCGCCGTCGGGAAGCCGTTTTCGTTGGAGGCCTTGATCGCGGCCGCGAGCTGTTCCTTGGTTTCGAAAGGCTTGCCCTTCCAGCCATGCTGGTCGGAATAGTCCTCATGCATGTAGGCAGTGCGCGTCGAGAGCACGCCATCTATCACCGACTTGGTATAGCCGAGCTTCAGCATCGGCCCCTTCTTCTCCTGCTCGCCGGATTCCGCGGCGACCTTGTCGACCTCGTCGCGGTCCTTCACCGCGGCGGCAATCTTCTTTGGATCGCCCTCGAAGAAGCCGTACCAGACGCGAAGTGGCATCTTCTTTTCGGCGAGGATCGCCGCATAGTCGTGTGCCGCCGCGAGATCCGACATATCGTTGACGCCGGTGATCCCGAGGCTGTTGGCAAACTTCATCGTCTGCAGCAGTGCCTCTCTTCGTTCGCTGTCGCTTGCGACCGGGCGATGCTTCTCGACGAGATTGCCGGCGCTTTCAAGAAGGATGCCACTCGGCTCGCCTTTGTCGTTGAGCACCACCTGTCCGCCCTCTTCGACTTCCGACTTGGCGGTAACGCCGCCCACTTCAAGTGCCTTGGAGTTGACCCAGACGGAATGGAAATCGATGTCACGCAAGATGACGACGCGATCCGGCACCACGGCATCGAGGTCTTCCTTCGTCGGCAGCTTGCCCTCGCCGAGCGTATAGTCCCAGCCGCCGCCCATCAGCCAGACGCCCTTTGGAAGACGCGCGTCGGCCTCCTTGATCTTTTCGAGCCAGGTCTTCTTGTCGGGGATGTAGGAAAGGTCCACACCGGTCACCATGTCCATGCCGGATGTGAGATGGGTATGGCCGTCGATGAAGCCTGGGGTCACGGTCTTGCCGCCGGCATCGATCACCTTGGTTTCGGCGTCGGCCAGGGCCTTGACCTCGTCATTGCTGCCGATCGCAGTGAATTTTCCGTTCTCGACCGCGAAGGCCTGTGCCTTCGGCTTGCTCTGATCGACCGTGCGCACATCGCCGTTGAGCACAATCAAATCGGGTGCCGCCCATACCGGCTGTGCTGCGCAAACCATCATCGCCAGGACCGACGTCGCGCTCAGTGCCCGGGTTACTGCTGCCAATGTCATGAAATCCTCCTCCCGCGACTGCATCCCTCCACCCCCGGCGAGCCGCGCGACACCGGTGTTGGGGAGATGATGCTGCAAGTCGGAGAGGTAACGATATACTCCCTCGGGCTAGGTCTGCGCCAAGTCGCCGCAAGGGCCGTCATCCATCGAAGTTTCGCGTGAAGTGTCACCGACACCAGTGATCGCACGATTTCTCTATCCCCCCGGCGGCGAAACCTCGTCACCGCGGAAGAGGAAAACGGGAAGTGAGGGAAGCTTCCGGCTGGCGCCCTGGCTTCCCTGAATAAGGCCGATCTGACTCAGGTAAAGAGCGCCTTCAGTCGCGGCCAGAGGCCGATGGCCGAGCGAACTCGCCGGGCGGCATAGGCCGCACGCACCGAACTGCCGAAATTGCAGTCGCAGACGATGTCGTGCAGTTGGTGGTCCGATATTTCGAAGAACCGTTTTGCTTCGCCGTAGCTGTCATCGGCAAGGCCTGCGAGCCGCAGTTGCGTATCCTCGAAGGCGACGGTCATGGGCGAACCGTTGACCTGCATGGCCTGCCGAACGGCAGCAGTCGCGCGTTCGGTACCGGAAAGCGTGCCGAGCCGGCGGTCGGGATTGCTTTCCAGGAGTTCGGCCCAACGTTGGAGCCGTTCCGTTCTCGTCATGACGGGATCGGGACGGATTTCGGCGAGCGCTTGCAATTGTTCAATCGATTGATGCTTCATAGTCGTCTCTCCTAGTCCGAAGATGCGACCTTGGTGCGCGCCCCGCCACACGAAGATCGCCGTTCCACCAACTCGCCAGCAGGAACCACAGTTCCCTCGCCAATAAAAAAAATTCCAAGGACGTGTACCGCAGCGCGAAGCGTGGTCGGGGACCCAACTATCACTGGCGAAAATGCCTGAATTCTCCATGGCCAGCCGCTCAAAATGCGCGCCCCGCGTGTCGGAAGGCGGGGGCGCTCGTTTTCAGTATGCGTGCCGTTCCGCAAGGCGTATTCTTTCCTTCGACCGGTCGGGAACGATTTTTCCGGATCCGCATCAAACGGTGGTTTGGAGGTGGATGATGAAGGATGTTCTCTTGCAATCGACACGGACCACGCCCGCTCCCGATGATTTGACGGACCATGACCTGGTTCAGGGCGCGCTCGCAAATGATCCAGAAGCGTTCCGCACCATCATGCGAAGGCATAACCAGCGGCTCTTCCGCATCGCCCGCGCCGTGGTGCGCAACGACAGCATCGCCGAGGACGTCGTGCAGGAGGCCTATCTTCGCGCCTTCGAACACCTGGAGACGTTTCGCGGTGACGCCAGCCTCGCCACCTGGCTCCATCGCGTAGTGCTCAACGAGGCGCTCGGACGCCTGCGCAAGTCATCCACCCGGCGCGAAGTTCCGCTCGTAGCCGAACAGGTGAGCGCCGACATCGTGCCGTTTCCGAACGCAGCTAGCACGGAGGATCCGGAGCGATCCCTTGCCCAGCGGCAAATCCTGCGGCTGGTGGAAGAGGCGACCGACGCCTTGCCGGACGCGTTTCGCCTCGTCTTCACCGCTCGCGTCATCGAAGCCATGAGCGTCGAGGAGACGGCCGTCCTGCTCGGCATCAAGCCGGAGACAGTCAGAAGCCGTCTCCATCGCGCCCGCCAGCTGCTGCGCCAGCATATCGACCGCAAGATCGGCCCCGTGCTGATGAATGCCTTCCCTTTTGCCGGTCGTCGCTGCGAACGGCTGACCACGGCCGTCATGAGCCGGCTTGGACTCGTGTGAGGTAAAAAAATCGGGAACCTCCGCCATCGGCGCGCATCCAATGAAGGTGATCCACAGAGACCGGTGGCAACGCCCCGCCGGAGAGGAGTTTCCGATGTATGCCCGCCTCACCTCAGCCCTCGCCCTCGCCTGCCTCCTCAGTGGCGCAAGCCTTGCAGCCGGGACCAAGATCAACGATCCGCAGATCGCCCATATCGCCTATACCGCCGGTGTCATCGACATCGAGGCGGCCAAGCAGGCCCTGCAGATTTCCAAGGACAAGGACGTGCTGGCCTTTGCCAACGATATGGTTCGCGACCATGAGGCCGTGAACAAACAGGCGCTCGATCTCGTCAAGAAACTCAAGGTGAAACCGGAAGACAACGACACCAGCCGCGCGCTCACGAAGGCCGCCAAGGACGAGCGCGAAAAGCTTGCGAAACTGAGCGGCATCGACTTCGACAAGGCCTATGTTGCTAACGAGGTTGCCTATCACAAGCAGGTCAACGGCGCGCTCGAAACGCTGCTGATCCCGTCCGCCAAGAATGCCGAGCTCAAGGATCTGCTTCAGACCGGGCTGAAGCTGTTCCAGGGCCACCAGCAACATGCCGAGCATGTCGCCGAGATGATGAAATAGGCGGCGCCATGGTCTCGAAGCTGAGCCTTGGTGCCATTTGCGGTCTGGCCGTGATGCTGGCCGGACCGCCCGCGCGGGCCGAAACCATCCGGGTCACGATCGAAAAGCTCGTGTTCTCGCCCGCCGAGATCAACGCCGTCGTCGGCGACGTGATCGAGTGGCAGAACAAGGACGTCATGGCGCACACGGCAACGGCCAAGGGTGATTTCGACATCGTGATACCGCCCAAGAAGACGGCGACGCTCACCGTCACCAAGGCCGGCACCTACGATTATTTTTGCCGCTTTCACCCGAACATGAAGGCCCGCCTGCAGGTACGGTAAAGCGAGAGGGGTTCCGTACCAGATCACGACGGCGCCGCGACGCAGTCGGCGCCGTCGTTCACGGCGAAGTCACCGAGCGCTGTCTGTATCCCAAACCGGAATCGTGCGATGAAACGGTCGGTTTCATTCTACAGGCGGCACGACCATGAAGAAGATCGGCTTTCTTTCCTTCGGACACTGGACGCCCTCGCCCCAGTCGCAGACGCGATCGGCGGCCGACGCCCTGCTGCAGTCGATCGATCTTGCTGTCGCGGCCGAAGAACTCGGTGCGGACGGCGCCTATTTCCGGGTTCATCACTTCGCCCGCCAGCTCGCCTCCCCCTTCCCGCTGCTTGCGGCCGTCGGCGCCAAAACCAGCCGGATCGAGATCGGCACCGCCGTCATAGACATGCGCTACGAAAACCCGCTCTACATGGCCGAAGACGCCGGCGCCGCCGATATCATCGCCGGTGGTCGCCTGCAGCTCGGTATCAGCCGCGGCTCGCCGGAACAGGTGATCGATGGCTGGCGCCATTTCGGTTACCAGCCGGGCGAAGGCGAAACCGAAAGCGACATGGCGAGACGCCACGCGGAAGTGCTGCTCGACGTGCTGCGCGGTGAAGGTTTTGCTGCCCCCAACCCACGGCCGATGTTCCCCAACCCGCCTGGCCTGCTGCGGCTCGAGCCGCATTCCGACGGCCTGAGAGAGCGCATCTGGTGGGGCGCCAGCTCCAACGCCACTGCGGTCTGGGCCGCCAAACTCGGTATGAACCTGCAAAGTTCGACACTGAAGGACGACGAGACCGGCCTGCCGTTCCATGTCCAGCAGGCCGACCAGATCCGGGCTTACCGGGAAGCATGGAAGGCGGCGGGTCACACGCGCGAGCCACGCGTCTCGGTCAGCCGCAGCATCTTCGCGCTGGTGGACGAGCGCGATCGCGCCTATTTCGGGGGCGGCAATCAGCATGAGGACAAGATCGGCTTCATCGACGACAAGACGCGGGCGATTTTCGGCCGCAGCTACGCCGCCGAGCCTGAGGTCCTTATCAGGCAACTGGCCGAGGACGAGGCGATCGCCGAAGCCGACACGCTGCTCCTGACCGTCCCGAACCAGCTGGGTGTCGACTACAACGCCCATGTGATCGAGGCGATCCTGCGACACGTGGCGCCGGCGCTTGGCTGGCGCTAAGGACGAAAGCCGGCTGGGGCGGAAGCGGGCGGGATTGTCCCCGTCTCGGCGCGCCGCTTGCCACCAATCGGGACCATAAGCATTCCCTCATAGACATTTCCGGCGGACGCCCTACAATTCCGCGTACCCCTTTCTGCGGAAGCGCGCGATATGGCTGAAGAACGCGCTCAACGGCGTCTCGCCGCCATCGTGGCTGCCGATGTCGTCGGTTACAGCCGCCTCGTTGAACTGGACGAAGGCGGTACGCTTGCGACGTTGAAAGAACGCCGCAAGCAGATCCTCGATCCCCTTGTCCGAGAGCACAAAGGCCGCATCGTCAAGACGATGGGCGATGGGGTGCTGGTGGAGTTTGCCAGCGCAGTGAATGCGGTCATCTGTGCAATCGATATTCAGAAGGGCATGGCAGCGGCCAATCAGGGCCTTGCCGACGACCGCCGGGTTCTCCTGCGCATCGGTATTAATCTCGGCGATGTCGTCGTCGAAAGCGGCGACCTCTACGGCGACGGCGTCATTGTCGCTGCGCGGCTCCAGACCATGGCCGGCCCCGGCGAAATCTACGTCTCCGGCAACATCTACGATCAGGTCAGGAAGCGTCTCTTTTGCGATTTCGACGCGCTTGGCCCGCAAGCAATCAAGAACATCGTCGAGCCGGTCAACCTCTATCGCATCGCCACCGCAACCCTAGGCCAAGGCGGCGGCGCCAGGGCGCCCCTGCCGCTGCCGATCAAGCCGTCCATCGCCGTCCTTCCCTTCACCAATATGAGCAACGAGCCGGAGCAGGAGGTCTTCGTCGACGGCCTGACCGAAGACCTGATCACCGACCTTTCCAGAGCCGGCGGATTGTTCGTCATCGCCAGCAATTCGGTCTTTGCCTACAAGGGCCGACATGAGGACGTGCGCCGGATCGCGCGCGAACTCGGCGTTCGATACGTGCTGGAAGGCAGTGCCCGACGGGCGGCCGGCCGGGTTCGCATCAACGCCCAGCTGATCGATGCCTTGCAGGGCGATCACCTCTGGGCGGAAAGGTTCGACCGCAGCCTGGAGGACATCTTCGCCGTTCAGGACGAGGTAACGAGCAGGATCGTCGAAGCCCTGGTCGGACGACTAACCGACGCGCCGGCCCGCAACCGCCCATCAAACCTGAAGGCCTACGACTATTGCGTCCGCGCGCGCTCGCTCGGGCTGCAGACGGCGGGAGCCGCAAGAGAGGCGGTCTTTCTTGCCGAGCGGGCGCTGGCACTCGACCCGGACTACGCCGAGGCGCATCGGCTCCTGGCCCTGAACCTGTGGCTAAGCTGGGAATTCTGGGACCAGCCGGTTGTCCCCTATCGGCAACGCGCTGTCAGCGAGGCGCAGAAGGCGGTGGCGCTCGATCCCAACGACGCCGGGAACCGCTGGGTCCTCGGCATCATTCTGGGGCACGAGTGCCGCTGGGAAGAGTCCGACGCCGAATTCGACCTTGCCCTGACGCTCGATCCGAACCACGCCGATGCCTGGGCGATGCGCGCCGACCTCATCGTTCTTGGTGGCCAACCGGCCCAGGCGATCGATCACGTTCACAAGGCGCTGCGGCTCAATCCGCATCCGCCGGGTTGGTACTACTGGATGCTTGGGCAGGCTCAATATGCCACTTGCGACTATGAGGCGGCGGTCCAGACATTGCGCCACCCGGAAACCTACCGGGCGACATCCCGCCGCCTGCTTGCTGCCAGCCTGGCGAGGCTCGGCCGCCTGGATGAAGCCCGCACCGAAGCGCAATTGTTCCTGATGAACAACCCCAACTTCACGATTGCCCAGTGGGCCGCATCGCAGCCGTTCCGGGACGAGAAGATGCTGCAGCACTTCGTAGAAGGCTACCGCCTGCTGGATCTGCCGGAATAGGCGATGCTCCAGGCAGACATGCGTAACGACAGGGGACGCGTGGAATCCTTATCCCACGCGTCTACTTCAGGCACTGTCGATTGGATCCGCGGCAACGAGCTTAGGGAACCTGTGGCGGATGCGCGACGCCGAGGTAATAGTCGCCCTCGCCGCCACTCTGATACTCACCTGTGTAGCGCTGGCGGGCGTCACCCAAGGTGCGGGCCGGCGGGCGATAGACGTAACTGGGCGCCGGTTCGACATAGATGCTGCCGGTCGGCATCGGATCGACATAGACCTGCGGCTGAACAGGCTCGACATAAACCGGGCCCGGCGCGGGTTCGACATAGTAGGGTTGCCCGTAGAGAACCCTGTTCTGGGTGCCCGGCGGATTGTGCGGGTCGATACCGGTGTAGAAACCGTTGGCCATCGCCGGTGCTGCCGCGCCAAAGGCGAAGACGATTGCGGCGAATGACATTCCCTTCGAAAGCTTCATGGCGTTGCTCCTGTCTCGGCTCGGCATCCGGTCCATATGGGAGACCCAGCAGGCTGTGCCTCCTGTCGAATGCGGCCATCGAGAGATAAACGCCTGATCGCTGCAACCGTTCCGCCGAAGCCTCAGTGCAGACCGAAGAGGTTGAGCAGTTCCTCGCGATGGCGGACGAATTCGGGCGCGCTGCGATCGCGTGGGCGCGGCAGGTCGATCTCGATCAGCCTTGGTTCACCGCCCTTCTCGCGTGGCAGGATCAGGATACGATCGGCGAGATAGATCGCCTCCTCGAGATCATGGGTAACGAGCACCGTCGTCACATCCTCATCCCGCCAGATCCGCGCCAATTCCTGCTGCATGCTGATCTTGGTCATCGCGTCGAGCGCGCCGAGCGGCTCGTCGAGCAGCAGGATTTCGGGCTGGACCGCGAGCGCCCGGGCAATGCCGACGCGCTGCGCCATGCCGCCGGAGAGTTGCCGCGGATAGGCGCTCTCGAACGGCTGCAGGCCGACGAGTTGTACATAGCGTCGTGCCCGGTCCCGCGCTTCGCCGCGGGAGAGCCCCTGCGTCTCCAGCCCGAAGCCCACGTTGTCGAGCACCGTCAGCCAGGGCAGCAGCCGCGGCTCCTGGAAGATGACCGCACGGTCGGTGCCGACGCCTTTCGTCAGCTTGCCGTCGATCAGTACCTCTCCCGCATCCGGGTCCTCGAGCCCCGCCAGCACCCGCAGCAGCGTCGTCTTGCCCGAGCCGCTGGCGCCGACGATGGCGAGCGTCTCACCGGACCGGATGTTGAGGTTGATGTCTCTGAGTACGGGCAACGGCGTGCCGTTCAGGCGGTAGGACTTGGAGAGATGGCGGATCGCCACCTCTCCGCGACGAAGGTTCTGGGCAACGCTCATGGTCGGTCCTCAGTTGCTGACCGACGGGGCGTCGACGGCAAAGAGCACGTCCTTCGGCGTCAACTGGCCTTCCCTAAGCTTGCCTTCACGTACCAGAACGTCGATCCAGAACTGAAGGTCGCGCTCGACCGGAAGACCACCCGCCCGCACCCCGTAGCCGCGGAAGTACTGGGCGATCTCGGGATTTTCGCCGCGCGCCTGCAACGCCTTGGCCAGGATCTTCTTGGTTTCTTCGGGATGCTCACGCGCGTAGTCGAGCGCGCGGGCCGACTGCAGGACGAAGGTCTTGGCGGCATCGGGATGCGCCTTGACGAAATCCCGGCGAAGCACCACGAAGCCGCCGGCGATTTCCCCGAGCACGTCGGTATCGTCGAAGATCGCACGCAGGCCGCCGTTCTTGCGCGCCGCCCCCTCGAACGTCGTCTGCCAATAGCCGAAAGCGGAAATATCCACCTGGCCGGAGCGCAGCACCTGCTCGAGCTGCGGACCGGGGACGACCACCTGGTTGGCAGCGTCCGTCGGCAGGCCGACCGAATGCAGCGCTTCGCGGATCGTGTAGTCGAGATGCGCGCCGAGCGTGTTGACGGCCATGCTCTTGCCGGCGATGTCCTTGATGCTCTTGATCGGGCTGTCTTCCAGCACGTAGAAGATCGACTGCACCTCGTCATTGATGCCGTTCGAGGGATAGGCGGCAACGAACTCATTGCCGCTGATGATGGAATTCAGCACGGCGGAAGTGGCCGCACTGCCGATCTCGACGTCGCCGGACGCAAGCGCGATCAGCGAGGCCGGACCTCCCGCCGCGTAGCCGATGTTCTCGATCGTGATGCCGGTGCCATCGAAATAGCCGAGCTCCTGGGCGAGTTCATGAGCCGACAGGCCGCCTTGGCTGGCGAGGTAGCGCAGCTTCACTTCGTCAGCGGCCATCGCCGGCGCGGCAAGGCCGAGGGTTATGGCTGCAGACAGAAGAAGATTGCGGGCATGGAAAGTCATGTCGATATCCTTTCGAAGGAGAAATCAGGCAGTGGGGCTGATCAGGCGTTGGGTTGTGACCAGCGGCAAAGGTTGCGCTGAAGCAAAACGAGTAGCGCGTTGGCGGCGAGCCCAAGCAGGGCGAGCAGCAGGATTGCGGCAAACATCAACGGGATCTGGAAATTGTACTGCGCGTTCATGACCTGGAAGCCGATGCCCTTGTTCGCGCCGATCATCTCGGCAGCGATCAGCAGCAGAAGGGCCGTGGTGGCCGAAAGGCGCAAGCCGACGAAGATCGCCGGCACGGAGGCGGGCAGCACCACCCGGCGGAAGACGGTGAGCGGTCCGGCGCCATAGGTTCGGGCCATTTCGATCAGCTTCCTGTCGACCTCCTTGACGCCGCCGATGGTGGATAGCAGGAGCGGAAACAGCGTGGCCCAGAAGATCACGAAGACCTTTGAGGTCTCGCCCAGGCCGAGCAACAGGATGAAGACCGGATAGAGCGCCAGGGCCGAGGTCTGGCGGAAGAGCTGCAGGATGGGATCGAGCGCCTGTTCGACCAGCCGCACCTGACCCATGAACAGGCCGAGCGGGATGCCGACGACAACGGCTGCCGCAAAGGCGATCCCCGATCGCTGCAGGCTGATGGCAATGTCATCCAGCAGCGCGCCACTGGCGAGAGCACCCCACAGCGCCGACAGGATCAGATCGAGGGGTGGAAAGACCGCCGGGTTGACCCAGCCGAGCGTGCTGGAAAGCTGCCAGAAGGCGAGAAAACCGAGCACCACACCATAGCGCGCCACGATCGACCCAAGCAGGGCGCGCCAGCGGGAAACGATGGCCGGGAGGACAGTGGGGGCCTGCCCCTCGGCACGGCCAAGTCCGAAACTTGCGGCAAGCGATGTGTTGACGTGTTCATAGGACATGATCGTACCTCACTCTGCTGCCTGAACGGCCGATCGCGCGACGGCCCAGCGGTTGACGGGAACGGGCAGGCCGAGGTTTTCGCGGAGTGTCCGCCCCTCGTATGCCGTGCGGAAGAGCCCGCGGCGCTGCAGCTCCGGGATCACCAGCTCGACAAAGTCGTCAAGCGCGGTCGGGAACCAGGGCGGCAGGATGTTGAAGCCATCGGCCGCTTCGTTTTCGAACCACTCCTGCAGGGTGTCGGCGATCTGTTCGGCCGAGCCGACAATCGTGTAATGGCCGCGCGCCGAAGCAATCCATTGATAGAGCTGGCGAATGCTGAAGTTGTTCTCGTCGGCGATCTGGCGGATCAGCGCCTGGCGGCTCTTCATGCCCTCGGTCGGCGGCGCCGGCGGCAGCGGCCCATCGAGATCGTAGCCATGAAGATCGAGCGTCCCGCCGGTCAGGCCATTGAGCAGGCCAATGCCATCTTCTTCGACGATGAGCGAGGTCAGGCGTTCATACTTCTCGCGCGCCTCGGTCTCCGTCCGCCCGACGAACGGAGAGACGCCCGGCATGACCAGGATATGGTCCGGGTTGCGGCCAAGACCGCGGGCGCGGGCCTTGATGTCACGGTAGAATTCCTGCGCCGTCTCGGTGTGCTGGTGCGCGGTAAAGATCACCTCCGCGGTCGCTGCGGCGAGCCCGCGTCCGTCATCGGACTGGCCGGCCTGTACGATGACAGGGTGGCCCTGCGGCGAGCGCGAGATGTTGAGCGGACCGCGAACCTTGAAATGTTCGCCACGGTGATCCGTGTCGTGCAGCTTCGCCGGGTCGAAGAAGACACCCGTTTCCTTGTCGCGGATGAAGGTATCGTCCTCGAAACTGTCCCAGAGCTTCTTGACGACGTCCACATGTTCGGCCGCGCGGCGATAGCGCTCCGCATGCGGAAGCTGCGTGTCTCGGTTGAAGTTCTGCGCTGTCGGATCGCCCGTTGTCGTCACCACGTTCCAGCCGGCGCGGCCACCGGAAATGAGATCCAGCGACGCGAACTTGCGCGCGGTGGTGTAGGGCTCCTCATAGGTCGTCGACGAGGTGGCAATGAAGCCGAGATGAGTGGTGAGTGGCGCCAGTGCCGAGAACAGGGTCACCGGCTCGAAGCCCGCCACGCGGGCATTGCCGCCCTCACGCGCGCCGCCAAAGCCGATCGCCAGCCCGTCGGCAAGGAAATACGCATCGAACAGGCCGCGTTCGGCCGTTAGCGCCAGTTGCTTGTGAAATTCGAAACTGGTCGCCCCGTCGGCGGGTTGGTCGGGGTGGCGCCAGGCGGCGATATGCTGTCCGCCACCGGGAAGAAATGCTCCAAGCCGGATCTTGCGTGTCATCTCAATCCTCTCCTCTTCTCGCTGCAAACTCATGGGGGCCAAGCGCCCCGGCGCCGGAGATGAAGGGCTGTCTGCGGCCAGACCCAAGACCTCGTTGCCATACAGACAAGGTACATTATCTATAATGTTTATAGAGAAAGAGTATTTCGTAAGCACCCGAAGCAAGTGAAATGATTTTCGACGCAAACGCAGAAAGCGGGATCAGTCACCGCGTGCCTGGGCCTGAAGGCTTTACAAGAAAGGCGGGATGCGGCGAAAGCTTACTGCAGGAGCGAACCCGCCCGGCAGAGCTATTCGGCAGCGCTCCATCGTTGCTAGGCGAGTGCGCGAAAAGTCGACGCCGCGTGTGTCGCTTCGGCCGAAGCACAGCCTCTCCGTGATATCTGGGCGATGCTCGGGCACAATCGCGTCGGGGAAATTATTCCACTCTGAGTGGTTTTCGAGCCAAAGGGTTTCTTATCTCGAAACAGGCACTCGACTATTTCTTGGGCACTTGCGGCGACCGTTGCCTAAAAATGCGGCCGCCGCCATTCAATGAGAGTGCAAGACGTGTCCCAAGCAACCACCAAATCCTCACAGAAGCCGATTTTCACCTCCTTCGGCTTTCAAGTCCTGGCCGCCATGGTCATCGGCCTGCTGCTCGGCCTCATCGCCCGCAATATGGGCGTCGATGCCAGCGGCAATGCCAACTGGCTGACCGTGACCCTGCAGACAATCGGCTCGATCTTCGTCCAGCTTCTGCGCGCGCTCGTGCCGCCGCTCGTCTTTACCGCGATCGTCGCCTCGATCGCCAATCTGGCGACGCTGCAGAATGCCGCCAAACTCGTCTGGCAGACGCTTCTCTGGTTCGCGATCACCTCGCTGATCGCCGTCGTCATCGGCATCGCACTCGGCCTCATCCTCCAGCCGGGCGTAGGCTCGGCCGTTTCGCAGGAGGCCGCGAAGGCGCCTTCCTATTCCGGCTCGTGGCTCGATTTCCTCAAGGGCTTGGTGCCCGCCAATATGCTCGGGCTCGAAGCCAGCACCAAGGTCACCGATACGGGCGCCACCACCTCGCTCAATTTCAATGTCTTGCAAATCCTCGTCGTTTCGATCGCCGTCGGCGCCGCTGCGCTGAAGGTCGGTGACGCCGCCAAGCCGTTCCTCGCCTTCAATCAGTCGCTGCTTGCAATCGTGCGCAAGATCCTCTGGTGGGTCATCCGCCTGACCCCGATCGGCACCATCGGCCTGCTCGGCCGCGCCGTCGCACAATATGGCTGGGAAACGCTGGCGCAGCTCGGCTGGTATGCCGCTGCGGTCTATATCGGCCTCGCCATCGTGCTCTTCGTCGTCTACCCGGCGCTGCTCGTCGGCCACGGCCTGAAGCCCTCGCGCTTCTTTGCCGGCGCCTGGCCGGCAATCCAGCTCGCCTTCGTTTCGCGTTCCTCGGTCGGCACTCTGCCCGTTACCGAAACCGTGACCGAAAAGAGCCTCGGCGTGCCGCGCGAATACGCAGCCTTCGCCGTCCCGCTCGGCGCGACCACCAAGATGGATGGCTGCGCTGCGATCTACCCGGCAATCTCGGCGATCTTCATCGCCCAATTCTTCGGCCTGCCACTCGGCATCCAGGAATATGTGCTGATCGTCTTCGTCTCGGTGCTCGGCTCTGCCGCCACCGCAGGCCTCACCGGCGCGACCGTCATGCTGACGCTGACGCTTTCGACGCTCGGGCTGCCGCTCGAAGGCGTCGGCCTGCTGCTCGCCATCGACCCGATCCTCGACATGGGCCGCACGGCGGTCAACGTCGCCGGCCAGGCGCTGGTACCGACGATCGTCTCCAAGCGGGAGGGCATTCTCGACGAGACCGTCTACAACGGCGACAATGTCCTCAACGACATCGAGCCGCTCGCCGCCGCAGCACGGGCTGCTTAGCAGGCTGGACAAGCATGCGGGCCGCGAGGTCCGCATGCCATGTTATACTTCAGGCCATCTGCCTGTTGAGGGATCGGCGATGTCGTCGACCAATTTTCATCTCGTCACCGAATGGACGATCAACGCCCCTCTTCAGGATGTGTGGCGAGAACTCGCAACGCCAGAGCGCTGGCCGGAATGGTGGCCGTCGGTGAAGCAGGTCACGCTACTGCAGGAGGGTGACGACCGCGGCGTCGGTGCCGTGCGTCGCATGCGCTGGTCGACGGCCCTGCCCTACGAACTGGTCTTCGATATGGAGACCGTCAAGGTCGAACCGCCTCTGCTCATCGAAGGCAGGGCCGTCGGCGAACTCGACGGCATCGGCCGCTGGACGTTGCAAGGCAACGGCGCCAGCTGTCACGTCCGGTACGATTGGATCGTAGAGGTCACGAAGCCGTGGATGGTCCGCCTTTCCTTCATCCTCAGGCCCATCTTCCGTTGGAACCACGGGGTCGTGATGGAGCGCGGACGGCGGGGTCTCCTGGAACGGCTGTCTCTGACACCGGCGCGCCCGGGCGGCCCATCGGCTGCCCCAGGCAACGCCTCGATCCGCGAAAAAAGTGCCCCGCGCGAGGGCGGGGCAAGCGCGCATCCCCAGCTTCAAGGATGCGAGGGAACTCTCTAGCACCGCCGGCCTCTGGAGGCATCGACGAGCGTTGCATAGGCTCTATGCCGGCGAGACCTCCTGCTGAAGGAGAGCCGAGCGCTTGCCGCGATGAAGGTCGGCAGCGAAGGTACAGGCCGCCGTATGACCCGGCGAAAGCACCCGCGATGGCGGCATCGCCTTGGCGCAATCGTCGACGGCAAGCGGGCAGCGGGTTCGGAACCTGCAGCCGGAGGGTGGATTTGTTGGGCTTGGAACCTCACCGATCATCAGCGGTCCCCTGCGGTTCTTTTCGATCCTCGGGTCCACCTCGGGCGCCGACGCCAGCAGCATCTGCGAATAGGGGTGGCTCGGGTGGTCGTAAAGCTCGCGCGACGAGCCATGCTCGACGATCTTGCCGAGATACATGACATAGACCCGCGACGCAGCCTGCCTGACCAGCGCCAGGTCATGGGCAATGAACAGGCACGCGACGCCCAGATCCTTCTGCAGCCGCAGGAAGAGGTTCATCACCTGCGCGCGGATCGAAAGATCGAGCGCGCTCACGGGTTCGTCGCAGATCAACACCCGCGGGTTTACCGCGAGCGATCTGGCAATCGCCACGCGCTGGCGCTGGCCACCCGAAAGCTCGCGCGTGTGACGGTCCCTGACCACAGAGGCAAGGCCGACCTGGTCCAGCAATTCCTTCGTGCGACGATCGCGCTCCTCCGGTGACCGTGTGCCGGCAATCACCAGTGCTTCGTCGATAGCCTCACCCACCGTCTGGCGGTCGTTCAAGGACGAATAGGGATCCTGGAAGACGTATTGCAGCGCCCGACGGCTGTCACGCAGCGCAGTTCCGGAGAGAGCGCTGAGATCGACGCCGTCGAGCAGCACGCGGCCGCTGCTCGCCTTTTCGAGCCCGACGATGGTGCGTCCGAGAGTCGACTTGCCGCAGCCGGATTCCCCAACCAGGCCGACGATCTCGCCCGGATAGAGCTCGATCGAGACATCGTCGACGGCATGCACAAACTTGCCCCGCTGAACGCTCTTGAAGCGCGTCTGCAGGTTTTCGACTTTGAGAACGGGTGCTTGTGTCATGCCGCAGCCTTTCCTTGATTGACGACGGGGCAAGCCACGAGAACCGCGCTGTCGTCCGACCGGACCAATGGCGGCCGGCTGTTGCCGCATGCCGGGACGGCAAGCTCGCAGCGCGGTGCAAGGGCACACCCCCTGATCGGCGCGCCGAGCGTCGGCGGAATACCGGGAAGCCCGCGGAATTCCGACCCGATCGGGTCCTCCCGCCTCGGGATCGCGTTGATCAGGCCCCGCGTATAGGGGTGACGCGGACTGACCAGAACCTTTTCCACTGGACCGCATTCTGCGGCACGCGCCGCATACATGACGACGATGTTGTCGGCAGCACCCGCCACCACGCCCATGTCGTGGGTAATCAGCACCATCGCCATGTTGAGCCGACGCTGCACGTCCTTCAGCAGCCGCAGGATCTGCGCCTGAACCGTCACGTCGAGCGCTGTCGTCGGCTCGTCGGCGATCAGCAGCTTCGGCTCACCGGCAAGTGCAATCGCGATCACGATGCGCTGCCGCAGTCCCCCGGAGAGTTCGTGCGGATACTGCCGAAGCCTTGCGACGGGATCGGAGATGCCGACGAGCTTGACCAATTCGAGGGCGCGTGCCTCGGCAGCCTTCGGCGTCATATTCAGATGCAGTTCGGCCATTTCGGCAATCTGCCGGCCGATCCGGCGCACCGGGTTGAGCGCACTCATCGGGTCCTGGAAGATGAAGCCCACGGACTTGCCGCGCAGCTTCTGAACCTCGGTCTCCGGCAGACCGATCAGTTCGCGCCCTTCGAGCTTGACGGAGCCGGAGAGCATCGTCGTCACGCCAGTTGGCATGAGGCCGAGCGGTGCGAAATTCATCACCGTCTTGCCGCTGCCGCTTTCGCCGACGATGGCGAGACATTCGCCCTGCCGGACCGAATAGCTGACGCCGTCGACGGGGCGGACCGCCGATTTCGCGGTCAGCAGGTTGACCGTCAGGTTGCTGACTTCAAGGAGCGGTTCGTCATGCATCGGAATTCTCCTTGCTCCAGCTTGCGACCTCGGCACGACGCATTGCGAGCATGCGCCGGGTCAACGGTTTCGGAATACGGTTGAGCGCGATGGATTCCCCGAGTGTGTTGAAGCCGATGACCGCGGCCGTAAGGGCGAGGCCTGGCAACAGCACCTGCCGCGGGTCGGATTCGAGATAGGGCAGCGCATCCACCAGCATCTGCCCCCATTCCGGCGTCGGCGGCTGGATGCCGAGGCCGAGGAAGCTCAAGGTTGCGACCGCAAGCGCGGCCGTGCCGGCATCCGCCGTCGCGTAGACCATTACCGAACCGATGGTGCCCGGCAGAAGGTGGCCGAAATAGATGCGCCACGGGCTGGCGCCGAGCACCCGCAAGGCCTCGATATGCGGCTTGCTCATGATACTGACGGCGACCGCCCGGCTGATGCGGCCGCTCATCGGCCACCAGGCAAGCGCCAGCGCCAGCACCATCGTCCAGTAGCCGGGACCGACAATGCCGATGACGGCGAGCGAGATGATCAGGCTGGGGATGGAGAGCCCCACATCGACGACGCGCATCAGGAGGTCGTCGACCCAGCCGCGATGATAGCCGGCGATCGTTCCGAGCAGGATGCCGATGGTCATGGCGACCCCGAGAACCGAACCGACGCTGACGAGCGACGTGTTCGCTGCGATGATCAGCCGGCTGAAGGTATCGCGTCCGAGGTGGTCGGTTCCAAGCCAATGGGCGGCGGACGGGCCAAGTCCGGCATCGAGCAGACTCTGGGTGCTTGGATCCTGTGGTGCCAGCCAGGGCGCGAAGGTTCCAAGCGCAACGAAGAGGCCGATGGTGATCAGTGCCGCGCGCGGCATCTTGTTCAGTCGGGCCAGAATGGGATTGAGCATGTTCATGATCAGCTCCATTGGCGGCGGATGCGTGGATCGGTCAGCAGGACGGCCAGATCGACGATGAGGTTCACCACGGTGAAGAAGGTGAGGAAGATGAGCAGGCACGCCTGCACCACCATGAAATCGCGGAAGCGCACGCCGGCGAGGAAGTAGTCGCCGAGGCCCTGCCAGGCGAACAGCGGTTCGACGATGATGGCCGTCGCCGTCATCAGGCCAACCTGGGTGCCGAGTGCATTGATGAAGATCGGCGTAATGTTGGGCAACGCCTCGCGGAAGAGGATCGCCGTACGGCCGAGGCCCTTGCTTTTTGCGGTCAGCACGAAGGGGCTCGTCATCGCCTCTTCCAAGCCCACCCGCACGACACGGCTGAGCACGGCGGCAGGCAGGACGGCGACGGTGAGCCAGGGCAGGATCCAGCTCTTCGGGCCATTGAAGCCGAACGAGGGTAGCAGCTGAAACGTGACCGAGAAGGCGTAGATCATCAGCGCGCCGACGAAGAATGTCGGGGTCGATGCGCCGAGGAGCGCCAGACCGCGCGAAACGCGGTCCGGCAGTTTGTAGGGCCGGAAGGCACCGATGAAGCCGAGGGCCAGGCTGATGAGGGTGGCGATCACCGCCGAACCCGCAATCAGCGTTCCCGTGACCAGCATCCGGTTTGCAAGGTCGGCGCTGACCTCCTGGCCGGTTCTGTAGGAGATGCCGAAGTCTCCGCGAACGGCATCGCCAAGCCAATCCACGTAACGCATCAGCAGTGGCTTGTTCAGTCCTATCTCTTCGGCAACCTGTTCGACATAACCGGGACTTGCGGCCGCCCCGCGCAACTCGGCGATCAGGACCGCAACATTTCCCGGAGCCGATACGACGAGAGTGAAGCAAACCAGTGATGCGAGGAAGAGCAGGACCAGAGAATGCTTCAGCCGCTTGCTGATGAAGTGGATCAAGGCACCCTCCCGCTACTCGGCCAATACGATGTTTTCGTAAGGCATGTCGTATTCGGTGATCGGGCTGCCGAAGCCCTGGACCCGCTTGGAGTGCGCCCAGATGCTCGGCACGTAGACCAGCGGCGCAATCGCGTCGTTGTCCCTGAGCCAGTCGTAGACCTTCTGGATGGTCGGCTGGATCTGATCGCCGGTCGCAGCCGTCGCCGCATTGATCAACGGATCGAGGTTGACCGGATCGGTAACCAGCTTGCCTTCGACGTCATTGTGGAATGTCGACAGGCAAAGGCCGACGATCGAGCCGAACGGATCGTATGGCGCGCCATAGGTGAGGAAGAAGCCGAGATCGTACTTCTGCTCCAGCATGTCGGTGTGCTTGGAGGCATGGTCGACCGAGCGGATGACGAGGTCGATGCCGATTTCCTTCATCTCCGACTGGATGACTTCGGCAATCACGCGCGATCCCGGCACGGCGTCCGGGCTGACGACCAATTCGAGCGTCAGCGGCTTGCCTTCCTTGGACCTTATGGGGCTTCCGGTCCAGCCGGCCTTTTCGAGCAGCGCCGCTGCGGCAGCGACATCGCGGACCGGTGCATCATATTGCGTGCCCGCATAGGGCAAGGCGCCCGAGAACATGTTGCCGGCGGGCTTGGCGTAACCGTGGTAGAGCACCTTGGAGATCGCCGCGCGATCGATGCCGATGCTGACGGCCTTGCGTACCTGCGCGTCCTTGAGTGCTTCTGCACGGTCGGGATTGAACGCCATCACCAGCGTCACGTTGCCCGGATCGACAATGACGTTGAAGCCGGCCGCCTCGAGCTGCTTGCCCTCTTCCGGCGTCAGCGGGGCGATCCAGAAACCGCCGATCAGGTCGATTTCGCCGGAACGCAGCGCCGCCACCCGCGAACGGGCATCGGGAATGACCTTGGCTTCGAGACGCTCGTAAGTCGGCTTGTCGCCCCAGTAACCGTCGTAGTGCTCGAACACGCTCTGGGTATCGTCGGCGCTGAGCTGAACCCAGGGTCCCGTTCCGACCGGCTCCTTGAACTTGCCATCGGCGCCGACCGACTTGGGCGAAAGGAAGCGGGTCGGCCGCGTGTAGGAAAGCTCCTGCATCAGCGCCAGTACCGGCTCCTTGAAATGCAGGGTGATGTGGTAGTCGTCGATCACCTCCAGCGACTGGAAGTGCTTGGAGCAATTCATCCAGCTGAACTGGTCAAGACCCATCCAGCGTTCGAGGTTCCATTTGCACGCGGCAGCGTCGAACCTTGTGCCGTCCTGGAAGGTCACGCCCTGGCGTAGCGTCAGATGCAGCGTCTTGCCGCCGTCTTCGATCTTCCAGTCGGTCGCCAGGCATGGCTCGATCTGCCCACCCTTGCCGTATCTCACGAGCGGTTCGAACATCAGATCCTGGATTGCCCAGATGGCATAATGGCTCTGCGGATCGAGATTGCCGGCCGGCTTGGCGATGGCGACCCGGAGCGTGCCGGCGGCACCCTGCGCATAGGCGATTTTCGACAAGGCACCCTGTGCAATGGCCAAGCCGATAGCGCCGGCCGCCCCTTGCAGGAACGTACGTCTCTTCACTGACATAAATTTTCTCCTCCTGGTTGGCGCTCCTTGCGCCGTCGATACAAGCGGCCTCCACACCATTTTGTATAGACAAATAACTGTCTCATGTATGCAATCTTGCGTCAATATCGTATTTTAGATTGTCGACATTTTAGAGCCCGAGTGAAAAACCGACTGCCGCCCACACGGCGAGATGCGTGAGAAGACAGCCTTTTCGCACGACAAATGGGCCGCCTTTCGCCATCTCGCTCAGGCCAGAGCAGTCAACACCGCTTCTCCGGCGTACGAATCCCGCAGAGCGCGACGCCAAAATTGCATACAATATGAACGCACGAATTCGCCCGACAGGACCGTGGGCGGATCGAGCGGGACAGAACCAGGCGGGCATCGCGTAGAACGATCCCGGATAAACCTGCCACTTGATATATCCCCTCCAGGGGGATAGCTTATGGAAATGACCGAGCACAGACACGACACACACCCCGAGATCGTCAAGCGACTGAAGCGCGCCGAAGGCCACCTGAGGAGCGTCATTGCCATGATCGAGGGCGGCCGCCCCTGCCTCGACATCTCCCAGCAACTCCACGCGGTGGAGAAGGCGATCAGCCAGGCGAAGCGAACCCTGATCCAGGACCATCTGGACCATTGCCTGGAAGACACGATCGGGGCGCTACCACGAGACCAACGCCACTCCATCGACGAGTTCAAGGCGATCACGAAATATCTCTGATCGGCCGGACCGATCCCGCGCAGACAGCCACCGAGCGAGCCCCAACATCATGCTGCAGATCCTTGCAAACCAGACGTACCGCCATCTGTTCCTGGCGCAAGTGATCGCGCTGATCGGAACCGGTCTTGCGACCGTCGCGCTCGGGCTTCTCGCCTATGACCTGGCGGGCGCCGAAGCGGGCGCGGTGCTCGGCACAGCGCTGGCGATCAAGATGATCGCCTATGTGGGGGTGGCGCCAGTCGCCGCCGCCTTCGCCGAACGGCTTCCGCGTCGCGCCATGCTCGTCTGCCTCGATCTGGTGCGCGCCGCCGTCGCACTCTTCCTGCCGTTCGTGACCGAGATCTGGCAGGTCTACCTGCTGATCTTCGTGCTGCAGTCGGCCTCTGCCGCGTTCACCCCGACCTTCCAGGCGACCATCCCGGACGTGCTGCCGGACGAAAAGGAATACACCCGCGCCCTGTCGCTCTCGCGGCTTGCCTATGATCTCGAAAGCGTCGCAAGCCCGATGCTGGCCGCCGCCTTGCTGACGATCATCAACTTCCACAGCCTGTTCGCCGGCACGGTCATCGGCTTCCTCGCTTCGGCCGCCCTCGTCCTCTCGGTCCTGCTGCCGAGCCCGAAGGCTGCAGAACGCCGCGGGATTTACGACCGGACCGGGGGCCTGCGTATCTATCTCGCAACGCCGCGCCTGCGCGGGCTGCTGGCGCTCAACCTCGCTGTGTCCGCGGCAGGGTCGATGGTCATCGTCAACACGGTGGTGCTGGTCCAGTCGAGATTCGGACTTACCCAGACCGACACAGCTATCGCACTCGCCGCCTTTGGCTGCGGCTCGATGATCGCCGCGCTGCTGTTGCCCCGCCTGCTCGACAGGACGCCAGATCGCGTCGCCATGTTTTCGGGTGCAACGATCCTGACCGCCGGCCTGTTCATCGGCGCTCTTGTCCCCAGCTTCGTTTCGCTGCTGCCGCTGTGGCTCGCCATCGGTCTCGGCTATTCGCTGGCGCAGACGCCATCCGGCCGCCTGCTGCGCCGATCGTCACGTCAGGAGGACCGGCCGGCGCTGTTCGCCGCGCAATTCGCCCTGTCGCATGCCTGCTGGCTGATCACCTATCCGCTTGCCGGATGGCTCGGCGCTACCGTCGGCATGTCCATGACCTTCACGGTGCTGGGCCTCATCGCCGTCGGCGCCATCCTCGCGGCGGCCCGGCTCTGGCCGGCGCAGGATCCCGACGAAATCGAGCACGTGCATCATGCCCTTGCCGACGATCACCCCCATCTTGCCGGCGCAACGCGCGTCGGCAGCGGCCATCGGCACACCCATATATTCGTGATCGACAGCCATCATCCGGACTGGCCGGCCGAACGCTGACAGACGCGCGCCGCTATTTGGCACGATTGCCGGCAAAGGACAGGATCGCCGCATCGGCGATCTCCGCAAAGCGAGCGCTCGGCCCTTCGGCGCCGCTGCTTTGCTGAGCGGCGCGCGCGCCTTCGATCAAAAGCAGTAACGTGTCGCCCAGCATTTCCGCATTGGCGACGCCGGCCCTGCGGCAAAGCTCCACGACCCGGTCGCGCTGCGCGTCCTTGAACATGCGGATCAGCGAGCGCGCGGGATGATCCTCATCGGTCAGTTGCGCGGCGGCGCTCATCATTTCGCACTGGCACCTGTCGTCACCGAGATGCTCGGCGATCCGCCGAACCCAGGCCCTCAGCTGCCCCAACCCGTCACCAGGGTGCGCGTCTTCCAGCTCGCGCCAGAAGCCGTCCATCTCCATTCCCGCATGGCGCAGGCATTCGACGATCAACTCGTCCTTCGAATTGAAGTGGCGGTAGAGCGTCATCTTGTTGCTGTCGGCGGCATCGGCGATCGCATCGACGCCGGTTCCGCGAATGCCGTGCCGGCGGAAGAGGTCACGCGCGGCCTCGACGATGCGCTCGCGCGGCGAACGACGGGATGGCTTGCAGGTATCCGTTGTCATCACATTGGCCCGGCGTGGGTGGCGTGGAAAATCTTGCCCCTTGACGCCCTGTCATTGGTCGATAACATGCGACGATGTTACCGACCAGTAACATTTTCGCAAGCACGGCACATCGAGGCGTAGCCGCTTGCCGCGAAGGCCTTTCCGGATATGGCGGTAACCGCAGAAAAATTTCTTGCGCAGTGTCGGTGGGCGCGGTCGTCAGGCGTCTTTTAGCCAGAGCGCACACCGCAGTGACTTTTTAAGATTTGATAACGCTCGTGATTTGGTCGTCATGATTGGGGTCATATCGGCCCATCATGATCTCGTGCTGGAGCCTTACGATGCGCATGCTGGATGGGCTGAAGGCTAAGGTGGACGTCGCTGGCTGCAAGGTCCGCGCGGCGCGCGTGCGCATGCTCGATCTCAAAATGCTCCGCTATGCCACCCGCCACGGTGGCAACACCTCACAAGGATCGATCCCGCCATGATCGACTTCTTCATTCACCGGCCGATCTTCGCATCGGCCATCGCGATCATCATGACGCTCGCCGGCGGCATCTGCTATTTCCTGCTGCCGATCTCGCAGTTTCCCGACGTGACGCCGCCGCAGATCGTGGTTGCCGCCAACTATCCCGGCGCCAGCGCCCAGGTGGTGGCCGATACGGTGACGACCCCGCTCGAACAGCAGATCAACGGCGTGCCGGGCATGCTCTACATGACCTCGACGAGTTCGAACGACGGCTCGTCGCGGATCATCATTTCCTTCGAAGTGGGTTACCCGATCGACGTCGCGGCGCTCGACGTGCAAAACCGCGTCTCGCAGGCCGCCTCCTCGCTTCCCGCGCTCGTCAACCAGACCGGCGTCACCATCGCCAAGCAGATCCCGAACTTCACCGTGCTCGTCAGCCTGGATTCGCCAGACAATTCGGTCGATTTCGCCTCGGTCAGCAACTACGCCTACCTGCAGATCCTCGATCCGCTCAAACGCCTGCCGGGCGTCGGCGACGTCCAGCTCTTCGGCGAGCGCCGCTATTCGATGCGCGTCTGGCTCGATCCGGACCGCATGGCCAATCTCGGCATTACCGCCGTCGACGTCCAGAATGTCATCGCTGAACAGAACATCCAGGTCGCGGGCGGCAAGATCGGGCAATCGCCGGCGCCGGCAGGAACACCGTTCGAGATGCAGATCAACGCACTCGGGCGCCTGAGCGATCCCTCGCAGTTCGGCGACATCGTGCTTCGGGCCGACCAAACGACCGGGGCGACGACCAGATTGCGCGACGTCGCGCGGATCGAACTCGGCGCGCTGCTCTATTCGTCCTCCGTCACTTTCAACGGCAAGGAAAGCGTGGTGCTTGCCGTCTTCCAGGCACCGGGCTCCAACGCGCTCGACCTGCAGAGCCGTGTGCAGGCGAAGATGGACGAACTTTCGCAGCGTTTCCCCACGGGCATCGCCTATCACATGTTCTACGACACCACCCGCTTCGTCTCGGCGGCGATGAAGGATGTTGTGTTTACGCTGCTCGAGGCGCTCGCCCTCGTCGTCTTCGTCGTCTTCATCTTCCTGCAGAACCTGCGCACCACGATCATCCCTACGATCGCCATTCCGGTCTCGCTGATCGCAACGCTCGTCGTCATGTATCTGCTCGGCTTCTCGCTGAACATGCTGAGCCTGCTCGGCATGGTGCTCGCCATCGGCCTCGTGGTCGATGATGCGATCGTGGTCGTCGAAAACGTCGAGCGCCAGCTGGAGGCCGGCCTGCCGCCACTTGCCGCTACCAAAAAGGCCATGCAGGAGGTGACCGGCCCGATCATAGCGACGACAGCCGTTCTGCTCGCCGTTTTCATCCCTGTCGCCTTCATTCCGGGCGTCGCCGGCAGCCTCTACAACCAGTTCGCGCTGACGGTCGCAATCTCCGTCGCCTTCTCAGCCTTCAACTCGCTGACCCTCAGTCCCGCACTCAGCGCCGCATTCCTGCGCTATCGCGGCGAACCTCGCTTTGCCCTCTTCCGCTGGTTCAACAGTGGCTTCCATGCGCTGTCACATGCCTATGCCCGCAGCGTCGCCGGGCTCGTGCGCTGGCACTGGGCGCTGTTTGCTCTGTTCCTGTTCGCCGTCGGATCGACCTATGCGCTGTGGCAGCGCATTCCCTCAACCTTCCTGCCGGTGGAAGACCAGGGCTATTTCTTCGTCGTCATCCAGCTGCCCGACGGCGCCTCGCTCGAACGCACCGAGGCGGTTGCGCGGCGATCCGAAAAGATTCTTCGCGGTACCGCGGGCGTCGATTTCGTCGGCTCCGTCGTCGGCTTCAATTTTCTGTCTTTTGCCGCCCAGTCGAACTCGGCCGTGCAATTTGCCGTCCTGAAGCCATGGGACGAACGACCGCCGGAACAGGGCGCCTCGGCACTACGTGAGGCCGTCACTCCGCAACTCCTGCAAATCCCGGATGCGCTGGTGCTCGCCTTCGATCCGCCATCGATCCAGGGGCTCGGTGCAACCGGCGGCTTCGAATTCCAGGTCGAAGACCTTGCCGGGCGCAGCGCGCAAGCGCTGAGTGACACGACCCAGGCGCTGATTGCCGAGGCGCGCAAGCAGCCGGAGATCAATCCCTATCAACTCTTCACCACCTTCAGCACGTCGAGCCCGCAATTCAACTATGATCTCGACCGTGACAAGGCGAAGCTGCTGGGCCTGAGCCTGCCGGACATCTTCAACACGCTGCAGATCTATTTCGGCTCGCTCTATGTCAACGACTTCAATCTCTTCGGCCGCACCTTCCGGGTGACGCTGCAGGCGGACCAGGGCGCGCGGGCCTCGGCGACCGATCTCTCACGCCTCTACGTCCGCAACACCCAGGGCGAAATGGTGCCTCTCAATACGCTCGGGACGTTCAAGCCGACGGTCGGCCCGGAGACCGTCACCCACTACAACAACTACCCTTCGGCACTGATCAACGGTGCGGCAGCACCCGGCTTCAGTTCGAGCCAGGCGGTGGCGGCGATGGAGCGCGTGGCCCGCACAACGCTGCCGCGGGACTACACATTCGAGTGGACCGGCATTACCTATCAGGAGATCCGGGCAGGCTCGATCGCCGCGCTTGTCTTTGCGCTCGCCCTCGTCTTCTGCTTCCTGATCCTGGCCGCCCAGTATGAAAGCTGGTCGATGCCTTTCATGGTGCTGCTTTCGGTGCCGCTCGCGCTTTTGGGCGCGCTATCGGCGCTGTGGCTGCGCGGTATGCAGATAGACGTCTATTCGCAGATCGGTTTCGTGATGCTGGTAGGACTTGCCGCCAAGAACGCCATCCTGATCGTCGAGTTCGCAAGGCGACGGCGCGAGGAAGGCCTGGATGTGGTGGCCGCGGCCGCGGAAGCAGCCCGCTTGCGCCTTCGGCCGATCCTGATGACGGCCTTCGCCTTCATTCTCGGTGTGCTGCCGCTGATGTACGCCAGGGGCGCGGGCGCGGCCAGCCGCCAGTCGATCGGCACCACCGTCTTCGGCGGCATGCTGGCAGCAACCATTCTCACTCTCATTTTCGTCCCGGTGTTCTACGCGGTCATCGAACAATGGCGCGAGGGTACATCCTCGAAGCCGATCGGCCAGCGGGAGCCGGAGGCGGCGGAATAGGAATTGGAGCCTGACATGCGTGGTTCGAGACTGGTCCTTGCCGCAGCGGTCGTGATCGCCGCCTTCGCTGCAGCCTATCATTACAAGAACGGCGGCTTTGGGCTCAAAGGCGGCGATGCCGGCGCCGCGGTGGGTCCACCGCAGCAGGCGATGCCCGTTCCGGTCGCAGAAGTGGTCAAGAAGACGATCCCGATCTATCTCGACTACTCGGCCCGGACCGAGGCGATCCGCAACGTCACGCTTCGCGCCAAGATCACGGGCTACATCGCTTCACAGGCCGCATCTGACGGCTCGGATGTGAAGCAGGGCGATCTTCTTTACCGGATCGACGCACGCGACTACCGGGCGCAGCTCGATCAGGCGAAGGCGCAAGTCGAACGCGACGAAGCATCGCTCAGCTATCTTCGCTCCAGTCTTACGCGCGGCAACGAGCTCGCGACCACAGGTTATCTCAACAAGGACAGCTTCGACCAGCGCCAGAGCGCGGTCCACCAGGCGGAGGCCGCGCTGGCGATGTCGCAGGCGGCTGTCCGCACCGCCGAGATCAATCTCGATTACACCGAGATCCACGCTCCCTTCGCCGGCCGGCTGGGGCGCAACCTGGCGCCGGAGGGCACGCTGGTCAACAATACGACCGGCACCCCCCTCAACAACCTGGTACAGCTTTCGCCGATCTATGTTTCCTTCAACCCGAGCGAATCCGAGCTCGCAGACATCCAGAAGGCCCGGACGAAAGGCAAGGTCGAGGCCGAAGTGCTTCTGCCCGGCGACAAGGAGCCACGTTACCGCGGCGACCTCAGCTTCATCAACAACACCGTCGAAGGCAACACCGGAACGGTCGTGGCGCGCGTGACGATCGACAACACCGATCTCTCCCTGCTGCCCGGCCAATATGTGCGCGTGCGGCTGAAGATCAGGGACGAGCAGAACGTGCTGATGGTCCCGGAAACGGCGCTCGGCTCCAGCCAGCTCGGCAAATACGTCTATGTCGTCGGCAAAGGCGACACGGTCGAACAACGGCTGGTCTCCCTTGGCCCGGCAAGCGGCGACCTGATCGGGGTGACGTCAGGGGTTTCTGAGGGAGATCAGGTGATCGCCGGTAATCTGCAGAAGATCTTCCCCGGCGCGCCGGTCAAGCCGATGCCCGCCGAGCAGGCACAGAAGTAGGCGAATGTCTTCCCGATCGTTTCACGATCGGGAAGATCATGCCGAGCGTTATGACGGCGATGGCAACCACCTGAAGCGGCGTCGGGACCTCACCGAGAACGACGATGCCTGCTGCAGCCGTCGTTACCGGAATGCACGGCATGAACAGCGAGGCAGGCTGCGGTCCGAGTTGGCGAACCGCATAGGTGTAGAGAACGCTTGCAAGCGCGCCGGCGAGAAAGCCCTGGATCATGAACTGCGTGGCAATCTCGGCGAAAGAGGCGGTGGCAAATCCGCTCGGCGCCAGGATGTGCAGCAAAGGCAATGGCAGGCAGGAGAAGAAGACGACGGCGATCGTCGCCGTTACAGCATCGACGGACCATAGCCGCACCAGCACCGCATAGGCCGCGAACATGACCCCCGACACGGCAAACAACAGATCGCCGCGCAACGTCCCGCCGTCACCGACGCCCGACTGGATCACGAACAGCAGAAGGCCGGCAATGACCGTGGCGATACCGGCGAGGCGCACGCCAGAGACCTTGTCCTTGAAGACGATGCGCGAGAACAGGAACGAGAAGAACACGATCACAGCCGGCGAGAGCGCAGCCGCATGGGCCGCCGGTGCCAGTGCCAGCCCCTGATTGATGATCAGCGGGTAAGGGAGCCCCGTCAACAGCGCCAACACGCCGGCCTTCCGCCAGCCGAGTTGCTTCAGCCTCGGTATGCCGATCCCCCAGAGCACCGGCAGGAACGCAAGGGCAGCGCCCGAGAACCGCAGGCTGACGATGTCGGCCGGTGTCAGATGCGCGCGCAGACTGAACCGAGCGGCGACAAACTGAACGGTGGTGATGGCGACAACCGCCAATCCCGCAAGGATAGCGAGCCGGCGGCGATTGGCACTGTCTTCGAAGGCGATATCATCAGCGCTTGCAGCCATGGCGATTACCCCTATTCTCCGCCTGCGACATGCGCATTGTATTGCCTCATTCAGCGCGTCTGAATATGCTGTTTGCGTTCAGATTGTGTGAGATTCACCCGATTGAGGATCGTTTAGCGTGAAGAATGAAATCGATGGCCTCGACACGATCGACCGAACCTTACTGAGGCTGCTTCAGGAAGATGGCCGGCGTACCACGCTCGAACTGGCCGACCATGTCGGCCTGTCGCCGACCGGCACCAGCCAGCGGGTCAAGCGCCTCTTCCGCGAAGGCTATGTGAAGGCCGTGAGAGCGATCCTCGATCCGAAGAAGATCGGCCGCGGCACCGTGGTCTTCATCCAGGTGCGCCTCGATCACACGGCTCCGCATATTTTCGAGCGGTTTTCCGACGCCGTGGCAAAGGCCCCGGAAGTCCTCGAATGCCACATGGTGATCGGCGGCTTCGATTATCTGGTCAAGGCGCGGATTGCCGACATGTCGCTGTTCCAGGACTTTCTCGAGCGCGTGATATTGCCCCTCCCCGGTGTCAGGGAGACGCACACCTACGCGTCGGTGGGCGATGTAAAGCCCGACGCACTGCTGCCGATCTGAGCAAGCGGGATCGCCGGTCAGCGAGTGCTGCCGTCGCGGCCGAGCCAGGGATCCGGCCCGGGATCGCGGCCGGACGCAACCTGCCCCAGCCGTTGCAGGTAGTGCGCCCAACCTTCCGCATGCCCGGCGCATTGTTCGGAATTGGGCAATCCCGTTTGCGTGAGACGCAGCAGGGTCCCGGGCGGCTGCTCGATCAGGTCGATCTCGATCAGGCTTGAGCCGGGCGGAACGATGTCGCTGCCTTCCCAGCCGAAGCTGTAGGCGAGCCGATGCACCGGCACAACTTCACGAAAAGACCCGCGGGCGAAACGCGCTCCGGTTACGTTGACGAGATAAAGACCGCCCGGCTCAGCCTTGGTATCGGCCTCAGTTCCCATCCAGCGGAGGATCTTCTCCGGGTCGGTCAATAGCGCGAACACGGCGGCGCGCGGCGCCTGGATATGCGTTTCGCGGCGAACGACGAGGGCTTCCTGCATCGGTCTTCCCTTTGCTGTTTGGCCGGCCCGCCGGTCCAGGAGAGGTGAAGCACGGAACGCCGGGCTACCGCGATCATAGACCCGCACGCCCACTGGCGCCACCACGCAGGCGAGGCCCTTGCCCCAATAGGGCGCGGCGCTATCCTCTTCGGCATGGATTTGTCTGCGCCCCTCGCCTGGCTCGTGGATGAAGCGAGCGCCTCGCCTGAGCCGGACCAGTTCCTGTCCGAGCTTGGACGACTGCTTGTCGCCGACGACCTGCCGCTTGCCGGCGGTGCCCTCACCCTGGCCGTGCCGCACCCGATTATCGCCCGCCGCACCTGGCTGTGGCGGGCTGAGACAGGTGTGGTGATCGAGAGTCTGGGCTTTGCGGGCGCGGTCTCCGACCAGGCCGGGCACGAATGGTTGGCCGGGCTTGGACCGGTGCTGGAGCGATCGACCGGCACGGGGACGGACCGGGCGACCCTCGGTTGGGCCGGAACCCGGCCTTTCGGCCCTGACGAGACGGTACGGCTTCATGAGGTCGCGCGTTTTGCGGCCGCACCCCTGGCAGCACTTGCCGAGCGGGCGGCGCTCGCTGCCCTGCTTGAGGCCTATCTCGGCCGCCGCAGCGCCGCTCACGTTCGCGCCGGGGCGCTCACGCGCGGGACCGGCGAGACCATTCGTGCGGCATTGTTCTATGCCGATCTTCGCAATTTCACGGTCCTGTCGGAAGCGACGGAACCCGCTTTGGTGATCGCGACGCTCGACGCCTGGTTCGAACGCGTGGCCGGCGCGATCCACGCCTTCGGCGGCGAGGTGCTGAAGTTCATCGGCGACGGCGTTCTGGCGATCTTTCCCGTCAGCGGCTCGCCTGTCGATGCCTGCGATGCAGCCCTGCGTGCAGTCACCGCCGCGCGCGCCGGCATGGCCCATCTCGATCAGACACGGCAGGCCGTGGGGTTGCCGCCGCTCACTTTCGGTGTGGCGCTGCATCTCGGAGAGATTCTCTGGGGCAACATCGGCGCGGCCGATCGGCTCGACTTTACAGCCATCGGCCCGGCGGTGAACCTCGTCAGCCGTCTGGAGGGCCTATGCCGGCCGCTTGGCCGGTCTGTGTTGATCTCCGGCGCGGTCGCCGCAGCAACGTCGACTCCGCTCCTGCCGCTTGGCGAGCACACATTGCGTGGCATCGCGGCACCTTGCGCCGTCTTCACCTTGCCGGATGCCTAGACCCTTACGCCAGCACCTCAGCCGATTGCCGCTTACAGCCGCGGGAAGACGGTCGCGCGCTTGACCGTGCCATACGCAAAGCTCGTGTCGATCGCCGCTATGCCCTCGATGTTATGCAGCTGAGTGCGGACGAATTGCTCGTAGTCCTTGAGGCTTGTCACCAGGACCCGCAGCAGATAGTCCGCCTCGCCGGTCATGACGTAGCAATCCTGGATGTTGTCGATCGTTCTCACCTTGCGTTCGAAGGCGGCGACGGAGGCCTCGGAATGGCGCTCCAGCCGGATGCGCACGAAGGCCGTGATCGGCAGGCCATAGGCCTCCTCGTCGACGATCGCCGTATAACCCTTGATGATCTTCGCCTCCTCGAGCAGGCGCAGCCGCCTGAGGCAGGGCGACGGAGACAATGCGACCTTCTCGGACAGCTCCTGATTGGAAAGGCGGCCATCCTTCTGCAGCGCCCAGATGATCTGCATGTCCTTTTCGTCCACTTAGCCCTCCTTGTTGGCAGATTCTGCCAAACGCTTCGCAATGGACAGGTGAAATAGCAAGAAATCAGCAGCGCGAGAAGCATATCATGGGAACCATCCTAGCGATGAGGCCGCACATGACCGACGTGACGTCAGATTTCCAGCAATCGAGAGGCGGATGGCTGTCACCGACGGCCGTCGGCTACATCGTGCTTTCCATCGTCGTTCTGGTCTGGGCGGGCTTCGCACTGACCATGCGGGCAATCGGAGCCTCACCGCTCGCCACCGCCGACGTCGCGCTGATCCGTTTCGCGATCCCGATCATCGCCCTGCTGCCGGCGATCCCGCAGCGATTGTCGGCGCTTCGCAAGGTCAGACCGATGGACGCCGCCCTCGTTCTGCTCGGCGGCGTGCCCTTCTTCTTCATCGTCTCCGAAGGCGCGAAGGCGACGTCTGCGGCCTATGTCGGCGCGCTCGTTGCCGGTACCACGCCGCTTTCTGTCGCCCTGCTCGCCTTTCTGCTTGAACGTAAGGGTGTGCCGAGGAAGCGTTGGCTGCCGCTCGCGTTGATCCTCGCCGGCGTCATCGGCATCGTCGCCGGACAGCAGCATGCGGTAACAGCCGAGACGCTCCGCGGCGTCGGCATGCTTCTGATCGCGAGCCTCATCTGGGGCGCCTATACGATCGGCCTGCGCCGCACCGGGGTGGACGCAATCAGCAACGGATTGCTGCTGTCCATCGGCTCGCTCGTCATCCTCGTCCCGTTGCTGCTCACGGGCGCCGTCACCACCCATATCGGGCAGTTCTCCTGGCACCAGGCCCTGCCCTTCATTCTGGTCCAGGGGCTCGGCGTCGGCCTGATCTCGACGGTCGGCTACGCCTTTGCGATCTCGCGGCTCGGCGCCGCCCGGAGCGCGACGATCGGCTCGCTGGCGCCGGCGCTTGCAAGCCTGATGGCCATCCCGATCCTCGGCGAGGCGCTGGCCGTTGCTACCGCGATCGGCATTCTCGTCATCACGACGGGCGTAATCCTGGCAAACCGCCACTAGTTTCGTATACGACAGGGGACCAATGATGCTCGCAGCTCTGCCAATTGCCGAACCCGATCCGTTGTGGGCGCTCATCAACGCGTTCCGGCAGGATCGTCGGGCCGACAAGATCGACCTCATCGTCGGCGTCTATCGCGATGCGTCGGGCCAAACTCCGGTCATGCAGGCGGTTCAGGAGGCGGAAGCGCGCCTTGCGACCGCTGCCGCCTCCAAGTCCTACAGGGCACTTTCCGGCAACCTTGAATTCAACGACGGAATGTCGAGACTGCTTCTCGGCCAAGGAGCCGAGGCGCTCGACCGTCAGTGCACGATCCAGACGGTCGGCGGCACCGGCGCACTTCGTATTCTTGCGGATTTCATCGCGCTCGTCTCGCCACAGGCGACGATCTGGAACACCAATCCCGGCTATGTGAACCACCGCCCGATCATGATCGCCGCAGGCCTCAGCGTGCGGGCGTTCCGCTGGCAGGAAAACGAGACTGGCCTCGATCTTAATGCCGTCATTGCGGATCTTGCGGAGGCTCGCCAGGGTGACATCGTCCTGCTGCACGGCTGCTGCCACAACCCGACCGGTATCGACCCGACGCCTGAGCAGTGGCACCGGCTCGCCAAGCTTTGCAGGGACAAGGGGCTGATACCGCTGATCGACATGGCCTATCAGGGCTTCGGCGACGGGATCGAACAGGACGCCGTGGGCCTGCGCCATTTCGCTCAGGAACTCCACACGGTGCTTGTCGCTGCAAGCTGCTCCAAGAACATGGGCCTCTATTGCGAGCGCACCGGCGCGGCGATGGTGATTGCGCCCGACCGGGGGCCGCTCGCCAATATTCGCGCGACGCTGGAGAGGATCACGCGGGCCAATTATTCCATGCCGCCGGAGCACGGCGCCGCGATTGCAGCGCAGCTCTTCGAATACCCCGAAACGTGGCTTGCCGAACTGGACACCAGCCGCCGGCGCGTCGCCGATATTCGCCGCGACCTCGCCGATGCGCTTGTTGACTGCGGCGCTCCGGAATTATTCCAGGCATTGCGCCGGCAAAAAGGCATGTTCTCGCTGCTGCCACTCGCCCCGCACCAGATGGACCGGCTTCGCGAGGATTTCGGCGTTTACGGAACGTCGAACGGTCGCATCAACATCGCCGGCCTGTTGCCGCGCGACGTCGAGCGGCTGGCGGAAGCGCTGCGGGCGGTTTCAAGTGCTGCGCGCCAGGTTCACGCTGCTTGAGACAGGATGCGGAAAAGTGACGGGCGATCGTGGTCTAGAGCCAGCGCCTGACGCGCGTCTTGTAGTCGCGATAGACATCACCAAACTTGCGCTCGAGATAGGCCTCCTCGCGCGCAACGACGCCGTAGCGGATGACGAGATAGAAGGGCACGAGCAGGATCAGCAGCCACAGGCTGTCGAAGACGATGGAAAAGCCGATCAGGCCCAGGAACATGCCGGTGTAGATCGGGTTGCGCGTAAAGCGGTAGGGACCGACTTCGACGATTGTCGATGTCGGCCGGTTGATCTGGATTTCGGTTCCCGCACGGCCGAAGGTCATGGCTGCCCAGATGAGCAGCGCCAGTCCTGTGAGAAACACGACGCCACCGACCAATGCGTCGGGCACCATGGCAGGCACGAATGGCAGCGGGTAGAGCCGATCAAGCACGAGGCCGCCACCCACCGCCAACACCCAGGCGATCGGTGGGTGCACCACCGCGCCGGACCTGTCAGGCGCATTTCCGGTCGTCTCGTTCATTCGACCAATCCTTGCGGGTTTCGCGCGCATGGCGCAGGCTTTCCATTTTAACGGAAGCGGACCATTTGCGAAAACCCTTCGAGACGTTATGTGAACAGGCGATCATCGACCGCGCTGGTCCATGATCCGGGCATAGCTGCAACAGGACGAGACACATGAAAGCACGCGTCAAATGGGTGGAAGACCGGACCTTCGTCGGAGAATCCGGTAGCGGCCACAAAGTCGTATTGGGTACCGCCTTCGGTGAGGAAGGACGCACGCCGGGGCCGAGCCCGATGGAATTGGTGCTGATCGGCACCGGTGGCTGCTCGGCCTATGATGTCGTGCACATCCTGGAGAAGGGCCGCGAGCCGGTAGAAGACTGCGTCGTCGAGCTCGACGCCGACCGCGCCGAAACCGAGCCGCGCGTCTTTACCCGCATTCACATGCACTTCATCGTCAAGGGACGTGGGCTGGCGGTCAACAAGGTCGAGCGCGCCGTTTCGCTTTCGATCGAAAAATACTGCTCGGCCTCAGCGATGCTCGCCAAGACCGCGACGATCACGCACGATTTCGAAGTGGTCGACACCAGCGCCGGCTGAGACCCGACGCGGCGCTCGCATCCCCAGCGGTGCGAGCGGCATCAACGACCAGGGCCGGCGCGGCCGCTATCGTCGCGCCGGCTGAAACAGCTCGACGACATTTCCGGAGGGGTCGATCAACAGGATCTGCGCCCCGCCGGGACCGGTTACGATGTCATTGCGGAACATGACGCCGGCGCGGC
>NZ_JAEPRP010000066.1:0-35774 GCF_016652895.1 Ensifer sp. SSB1 | reverse complement strand
GCATTGATGAAGACGAAGTCGCCGAGCGTCTGTTCGCCGCGCTGAACGGCGAGCGCCGACATGATCATCATCACAGCCGTACCGGCGCCGAAGATCAGCGCCTGGCCGAAGTTGAGCCAGCCGAGCGAGGTCCAGACCTGGGTGGCCGCCGCCTCATAACGCTCCATCGACTTGTCGAAGCGACGGGCTTCCATCTCTTCATTGCCGAAATACTTGACCGTCTCAAAGTTCAGGAGCGAGTCGATCGCCTTTGTATTAGCGTCGGTGTCGCTGTCGTTCATCGAGCGGCGGATGGCGATGCGCCAGTCACTCGCCTTGATCGTGAACCAGATGTACAGCCAGACGGTGATGGCCGTCACCAGCAGATAGCTGAAGCCGTAGCCCCACCAGAAGATCACAGCGGTCAGCAGGAATTCGATCAGGGTCGGCACGCTGTTCAGGATCGTGAAGCGGACGATCGTCTCGATGCCCTTGGTGCCGCGCTCAATAACGCGCGAAAGCCCGCCGGTACGCCGTTCCAGATGGAAGCGCAGCGAAAGCTGGTGCATGTGGACGAAGGTCTTGTAGGCGAGCTGCCTGACCGCGTGCTGGCCGACGCTTGCAAACAGCGCATCGCGAAGCTGGTTCAGGCCGGCCTGAAGCAGACGCGCGAGGTTGTAGGCCAGCACCAGCATGACCGCACCGGTCATGAACGTGGGCAAGAATCCGAGGACGTCCGGCTTGCCGTTCAGCGCGTCCGTCGCCCATTTGAAGGAATAGGGAACGAGGATCAGGACGACCTTGGCGATGATCAGGATGACAGTCGCCCAGATGACCCGGAGTTTGAGATCAGCCCTGTCCGTCGGCCACATGTAAGGCCAGAGATTGGCAATCGTCTGCAACGGATTGCTCGTATCGGCCGAAACGGTTTTCTTCTGGGGTGCCACGTTTTGATCCGCTCTTACGTTTCGCGCTGCTGGCGGCCGCGGCAGCCCCACGAGCCTTGCCGCACCGCGCTTTCCCTCTATCCGAAGACAAGCAACGCCGTCATCACCGTTCAATGAAAAGCGGCGCCTCGTTGAAGGCGCCGCCCTTGATCGAGAGATAAGCATCCATCGCCGCCGCCGCAATGTCGTTGGCGGGCGATCGACAGCCTATTGCTCGTGTTTCATGTGCTTTCTGTGAATCTCGCGCGATTCATCATCCGGCAGCGCCTTGTCAGGCACCCCGAAGACCTGTCCCGGGCGAATGCGATCCGGGTCTTCGATCTGATCCTGGTTGGCGAGATAGATGGTGGTGTAGCGCAGGCCTGCACCATAGACGCGCCGCGAAATCTGCCACAGCGTGTCGCCGCGACGGATGATCACGGAAGACTTGCTTTCCTTGAGCGGCTCCTGCTGTACGGTCTGCGGCTCCTCCTGCGTGGGGGAAGCCGCTGCGGTTTCCGTGCTCGGTGCCGGCGTCGTTGCCGCATCGCTGACCACTGCACTGCCTGCGCCCATGGCCTTCGCCAGTTCGCCCTGTGCCGGAGCATTGCCCTTCGGCAGGGTCTGCTCATCCGACGCCGGCGTCGCGCTGCCGCGCTCGGCCAGAACCGGACCGACGGACGCGTCGACCTTGGCAAGCGCCGAGGCAACGCTCGGGGCATCCTGCGGCGCGGCCTTCAGGGCCGCCAGCGCGTCGGCTGCCGCCTTCGACGCCCGCGCCGCTGCTGCCGCCAATGCCTGATCGGAATTATCGGCGAGCCGGAAATCGGCCAGCGACTTCAGAGCGATTTCCGTGGCGGAACGCGCAGCGGCGAGCTGCTCGCCGGTCGGCACCTTGCCGTTGGCGTAGAGCCCCTTCAACAGAGCCAAGGCCTTGCCAGCCTCAGCGCGTACGCCATCAAGACCGGCGGTCGCCGAAGGCGTGCTTGACGGTGCCACTGCGGCAACCTGCGAACCGGCGGGACGATCGAAGGGAACGGATGCGCGCATGGCAACCTTGCTGCCATCCTCGTTCAGCATGTCGGCTCGGATGATGTGGCTGCCCACGGTCAACTCGATCTCGCCATCGACGACGAAATTGCCTTTATCATCGGCCTTCATTTCGCCGAGCAGCTTGTCATCCGCGTAGACGCGCACCAGCGCACGCGGCTTGGCGCTACCCGCGACGAACATCTTGCTGCCCTCGATCTCGACGGCACTCACCTGCAAACCGGGAACGCCGACCGCCTTTGCCGGGGCCGAGGATGCATCGCCGGTCGCCAGCGGTGTCTGCGTCGCGGTCGACGCGACCTCAGCCGGTTGCCCGGCTTCCGTCTTGCCGGCTTCCGGTGTCGTCATCAGCCGGCTTGCCTCCCCCGGCTTCGATACCATGGCGAGAAGTTGGCCGGACGGGTCCTTCGGAACCGAAACGGTCGCAACTTCTTCGGAGCTCTTCACCGTGCCGTCCTCGCCGGTGCTGCGCAGTGTCAACTGATAGTCGCCAGCCGGCAGAGGCTTGTCGAAGACTGCAGCGAAGTCGCCCGTCGCACCGACATCGGCGGTGCCGACAACGGTGTCGCCGCTCAGGATCTCGAGCTTCGAACCCGGCTGCGCATGCCCGGCGATCACGGTCGAACCATCAGGCTCGACGCGCAGCACGTCGAAACCGGGAACGGCCGGATTTTCAGCGGACGCGTTCGTCGGCGCAGCATTGGCCGTCTGTTCGGCCGTGGTGCCGGCGGCCTCGCCGGGCTTCGCGGCTTCGGAAGCCTTGGCATCCTGCGGCTTTGCCGTCGCATCCGTCGACTGCGGGCCACCGGAGGCCGAAGCGGTGTCGTTCGATTGGGTCGCGCCGCCTGCAGCCGGCTCGTCCGCCGGCTTCTTGCCGTCGCCACGCAGGTTCGGTTGCACCACGAATACCATCAACGCTGTCGCTGCCACGAGGACAGTAATGGCCACCCAGCCGGCCTTATTTTTGATCATGCCACTCTCCACACGGAGCGGAGCAACGCTCCGCGCATGCCCTCTCATCGGCCTGCGGTGCGGGCTTGCGCCGGTTATTATAGCGCAACAGCAAGCAACTCGTCCGATTTGTTCAATCAATCCCTGAAATTGCTAGCGATTCGCGATTCGGCGCACAAGCAGCCGAGGGCGCGGCAACCTGCAGAAAGCCCGGTTTCCCCTCATTTTTCTTGACCCATGCTGCGCTGCAATGTTTTTTGGGGGCATGAGCACCCAGAACAGCACGATTCGATCCATCTGCGTCTATTGCGGTTCACAGCCCGGACGCGACAACGCCTACATGGAATCCGGCCGCGCACTTGGCCGTTCGATTGCCGATCACGGCCTTCGCCTCGTCTATGGCGGCGGCACGCGCGGCATCATGGGAGCAGTCGCCAGCGGCGTCCTTTCGAACGGCGGCGAAGTCACCGGGATCATCCCCGAATTCCTGATGGACAAGGAAGCCACCCGTCATTCGCTCGGCCAATTGAACGAGTTGATCGTCACCGCCGACATGCACGAGCGCAAGCATACGATGTTCGAACGCGCCGACGCCTTCGTCGCTCTGCCGGGCGGCATCGGCACGCTGGAAGAGATCGTCGAGATCATGACCTGGGCGCAGCTTGGCCGTCACCGCAAACCGATGGTCTTCGGCAACATCAACAATTTCTGGCGACCGATGCTGGACCTGCTGCAGCACATGCGTGACGAGGGCTTCGTCCATACGGCGCATCTCGTGCAGCCGCTCGTCGTCGATGATGCCGAAGGCATCGTTCCGGCCATCCTGGCGGCAGCCAATGGCGGCAAGGGCCGTGGCGGCGAAGCCGAGATCATCTCCAAGCTTTAAGAAACCTGTTCAGCCAACAAAAAAAGCGCGCCACCCGGCGCGCCTTTTTTGTTTCTATCGCCACCGACCTTATTCGGCAGGGCTTGCCTGCAGGGCGCGGCGCGCCCTGCTTTCGGCCAGCATCGCGCCGGTATAGATCACCAGCGCCGCCCAGATCAGACCGAAGGCGATGAGCTTTGCGGTGCCGAAGGGCTCGTGGAAGACGAAGACGGCGATCACGAAGATCATCGTCGGCGCGATGTACTGCATGATGCCGATGGTCGACAGGCGCAGGAGCTTGGCGCCGTTGGCATAGATCATCAGCGGCACCGCCGTGACGATGCCGCAGGACAGCAGCCACAGGACGTCGGCCATGCCGGTGTCACCGAAATGTCCCTGCCCTGTCGTCTCCAGCCAGATAATGTAACCGATGGCAGGCACGCTCAGCAGCAGGACTTCGAGGAAGAAGCCCTGATTGGGGCCAACCGGCAAGGTTTTGCGGAAGAAGGCGTAGAAACCCCAGGACAGGCAGAGGCCGATCGACACCCACGGCAGACCGCCGGCATCAAAGGCGAGCACGGCGACGGCAGAGGCGGCGAGCGCTATTGCAACCATCTGCGCCGGGTTCGGCCTCTCCTTCAAAAGCACCGCACCGAGGAAGATCGAGAAGAGCGGATTGATGTAGTAGCCGAGCGCGGTTTCGATGGCGCGCCCCGCACCGATTGCCCAGACATAAATGCCCCAGTTGATGGTGATGAGCACGGCGGTCAACGCCGCCATGCACAGCATGCGCGGCGAGCGCAACGCCGTCTTGATGTCATCGGTGCGTCCGAGCCAGAGCAGCACGAGACCCGCGAGCGGCACCGACCACACGATCCGGTGCGCCACCACTTCCGGCGCCGGGATGTGGGCAACCGCCTTCATGAAGAAGGGCAGGAAGCCCCAAAGCAGATAGGCGGTCAGCGCGAAGGCAAAGCCTTTCGCGGAATCGGTATTTTCGGCGGGTGCTTTCGGCTCGGCCATATCATCTTTTCCTGGTGCTTTTTTTCCGGAGAGCCCTGGCGGCAACGGCCGCTCTTCGGTCACACGAGAAGGCACGGCTTACCGGCCGGCACAATTTCCCATAGACGGGTCCTACCCCAATGCCCGGTTATGCACCAATTCATTTCCGTGAAGGGATGGTGAGTTTTGCTCATCATCCCTTCATAGAAACGCCAGGGGTTAGGGATCGCCAAGGTCACTCGGCGGCGATCAGGCCCAGGTGGTCACGGTTCTTCAGCAGCTTGAAGATGATGCTGTCCATCAGCGCCTGGAACGATGCGTCGATGATGTTGTCGGACACGCCCACCGTCCACCAGCGCGCGCCGGTGCCGTCGGTCGATTCGATGAGCACGCGAGTGATCGCCTCGGTGCCGCCATTGAGGATACGGACCTTGTAGTCCGCCAGTTCGAGGTCGGCGATTTCCGACTGGTATTTGCCGAGGTCCTTGCGCAGCGCGAGATCGAGGGCGTTGACCGGTCCGTGCCCCTCGGCGACCGACATCATCGTCTCACCGTCGACGACCACCTTCACCACCGCTTCCGATACCGTCTTCAGCTGGCCGTTGGCGTCGAAACGCCGTTCGACCATGACGCGGAAGCTTTCGACGTGGAAGAAATCCGGCACCGTGCCGAGGATGCGGCTCGCGAGCAGCGCGAAGCTCGCATCCGCCCCCTCATAGGCATACCCGGTCGCTTCGCGTTCCTTGACGATCGCGATCAGCTTGTCGAGCTTCGGGTCGTCTTTGCTGACAACGATACCACGGCGCTTCAGCGCGTTGATGAAATTGGCCTTGCCGCCCTGGTCGGAGACCATGACCTTGCGCAGGTTGCCGATGCTTTCCGGCGCGACATGCTCATAGGTGCGCGGATCCTTGAGCAGGGCCGAAGCGTGAATGCCGGCCTTGGTGGCGAAGGCGGATGCGCCGACGTAAGGGGCCTGCTGGTCGGGCGAGCGGTTCAACAGTTCGTCGAAGGAGTGGGCAAGCTTCGTCAATTCCTGCAGGCGATCGGCGTCGATCGCGGTTTCGAAGCGGCTGGAGTAGGTTTCCTTCAACGCGAGCGTCGGGATCAGTGTGACAAGATTGGCGTTGCCGCAGCGCTCGCCGATGCCATTAAGTGTTCCCTGGATCTGACGCACGCCGGCTTCGACGGCCGCCAGCGAATTGGCGACGGCCTGGCCTGTGTCGTTGTGGGCATGGATGCCGAGATTGGCGCCGGGCACGCCGGCGGCAATCACAGCGGCAACGATTTCGCGCACCTCCGGCGGCTGCGTGCCGCCATTCGTATCGCAGAGCACCACCCAGCGCGCGCCGGCATCGAAGGCGGCCTTGGCGCAGGCGAGCGCATAGGCCGGGTTGGCCTTGTAGCCGTCGAAGAAGTGCTCGCAATCGACCATCGCCTCGCGACCGGAGGCGACAACGGCGTCGACCGAAGCGCTGATGTTGTCGAGATTTTCCTCATTCGTGCAGCCGAGTGCCACCTCGACATGATAGTCCCAGCTCTTCGCGACCAGACAGATCGCATCGCTCTTGGCTGCAAGCAATGCCGCGAGGCCGGGATCGTTGGATGCCGAAACGCCGGCGCGCTTGGTCATGCCGAAGGCGACGAAGGACGCCTTTTGCGTGCGCTTGCGCGTGAAGAACTCGGTGTCGGTCGGGTTTGCGCCGGGATAGCCGCCCTCGATGTAGTCCATGCCAAACGCATCCAGCAGGCTCGCAATCGCAATCTTGTCCTCGACCGAAAAGTCGATGCCGGGCGTCTGCTGCCCGTCCCGTAGCGTCGTGTCGAAGAGATAGATGCGTTCGCTGGTCATGGCTAATCGTCCAAAATGCTGTGTTCTTGCTCGTCTTACTCGGTCTTGCCTGCGAATTGATCCGTGGCACGGATCAGTCGGTCGAGAATGCCCGGCTCGGAATAGGCGTGCCCTGCCCCTTCGACCAGATGGAGCTCGGATCCGGGCCAGGCCTTGTGCAATTGCCAAGCGTACTTCGCCGGGCACGGCATGTCATAGCGTCCCTGGATGATGACGCCGGGAATGCCGTGAAGCCTGTGAGCATCCCGCAACAACTGGCCATCGTCCATCCAGCCGGCATTGACGAAGAAGTGGTTCTCGATGCGCGCAAAGGCGTCGGCATATTCATCGTCGGCGAAAGGCGCGCTCGTCGCAAGTTCCGGCAGCAGCGTGATCGTCTCGCCTTCCCATATGCTCCAGGCCTTCGCGGCGGCAAGGCGCGTCGCCTTGTCGTCGCTCATCAGGCGGCGGTGATAGGCGTGCATCATCTCGTGCCGTTCTTCTTCCGGAATGGGGGCGATGAACCGCTCCCACTTGTCCGGAAACATTTCCGAGACGCCGAACTGATAGTACCAATCGAGCTCGGCCTTCGTCAGCGTGTAGATGCCGCGCAGCACGAGCTCCGAAACCCGGCTCGGGTGTTTCTCCGCATAGGCGAGCGCCAGCGTCGATCCCCAGGAGCCGCCGAAGACCAGCCACTTGTCGACCCCCGCCTGATCACGGAGCCGCTCGATATCGGCGACGAGATGCCATGTGGTGTTGGCTTCGATCTTCGCATGCGGTGTCGACTTGCCGCAGCCGCGCTGGTCGAAGAGCGTCACGTCATAGAGCGCCGGATCGAACAGGCGGCGATGACTTGCGGAAATTGTGCCCCCCGGTCCGCCATGCAGGAAAACGGCTGGCTTGGCGCCTGGCGTGCCGACCTTTTCCCAATAGATCACGTGGCCGTCGCCGACGTCGAGGTGGCCCGACGCATAGGGTTCGATTTCCGGATAAAGCGTACGCAAAACAGTCGTCATTTTCAGTCTTTCGTGAGCGGCCAGTGCACAGTGTCGTAATCGGGATGCTGGCGGTTGGTTTCGAGAACGATCAGATGGCGGGTCGCCGAAACCTCGGTGCCATCATCCGTCTCCCTTGGCGGCAGGCCCGCGAGCCGCGAGAACCATATGACGCGGGATTCGACGCCGGATTGGTAAACGGGCTGTACGTCATCAGGGTCGTCGAGCGAGCCGAGCGCGATGTTGATGAAGTTCTCGTCGGGCATATCGTAGAACAGCGGCGTGCCGCAATCGCTGCAGAAGCCGCGGCGGACCAGATGCGACGAGCGGAACCACGACGGCTGGCCGCGGGTGATGTCGAAACTGTCACGCGCGACGTTCGCTAGCGGCATGAAGTAGTTTCCGGCCGCCTTCTGGCACATCCGGCAATGACAGATATGCGGGTCCTCAAGCGTGCCCTCGGCACGATAGCGGACTGCCCCACACTGGCATCCACCGGTATAGATGCGGGCGATGGTCACCGGAATGCTCCCGAAGGATGCCATTGCTCGGTTTCATGATCCGGATGCTGGAAGGAGATGATGCTCTCCTGCCGCGCGTAGAAATCCGGATCCTCCAGCACCGGCTGCTCGAAGATCGTCTCGACCCAGGGCAGACGCGCGGCGTAATTGACCTGGATCTTGGGCGCGAGATCGGTGCGATCGTCAAAGGTGCCGATGGCGATCTCAAGGCCGCCGGGGTGCCGATAGGTCATCGGCGTGCCGCATTTCGGGCAGAAGCCGCGGTCGATGTTGACCGAGGACTGGAAGTAGCTCGGTTCATCCCGCACCCATTCGACCCCGTCCTTCGGCGCTGTCACCAACGCGGAGAAGAACGAGCCGAATTGCTTCTGGCACATGCGGCAGTGGCAGATCGACGGGCGGCCGAGCTGCCCGCGGATGCGGAAACGGACCGCGCCGCACTGGCATCCGCCTGTTCGAACATTTTCGCTCATCGTCTTTCCTCCGGGGGCCAGGTTTCGGTGTCGTGGTCGGGATGCTGGTAGGAAACGAGATTGGTCAGAAACTCGATCGCGTCCGGATCTTCCAGCGTATGAACGCCAGGCAGATCGGCGACGTGATCGACATAGGGCAACTTACCCTCGACGCCCCATTGGATGGTCGGCACGATGCCTTGCGGCTCGTCGAAGGCAGCGATCGCCAGCGCCATGCCATCCGGTGCCTCGTAGGTCAGCGGCGTGCCGCAATCGGCGCAGAAGCCGCGTCGCGCAGCGTTTGACGACTGGAAGCGCTTGGGCTCCGCGCGGGTCCATGTCACATGCGCGCCGCGAACCGAAACCAAGGGCATGTAGAAGTTGCCACTTGCCTTCTGGCACATGCGGCAATGACAGACAGATGCGTCACCGAGCTTGCCCTCGACGCGGAAACGGACCGCGCCGCATTGGCAGCCGCCGGCATAATAAGGCCTGTTGTCGAGACTCATCGCAACTCCTGCTTAGCCGGGCGCGTGGCAGACGGCTTCGATGTTGTTGCCGTCGGGATCGATTACGAAGGCCCCGTAATAGTCGGGGTGGTAGTGCGGCCTCAATCCCGGCTTGCCATTGTCGCGCCCGCCGGCGGCCATCGCCGCTTCATAGAAGGCATCGACCTCGGCGCGGCTGCGCGCTGAAAACGCGTAGTGCCGGCCGGGGCCTGTCGCCGACACCTCGTGCAACCAGAAGACCGGCCGTTCGCGACCATATCCGGCGACCTTTACGCCGCCGGTATGTTCTACCGGCACCATCATCAGCAGCGAGCCGCCGAGCGGCGCAAAAGCCCGGTCGTAGAACGACCGCGCCCGGTCGAAATCCGCGACCGGAATGCCCGTATGGTCGATCATCGCACGAACTCCTGTTTCATGCATGCGCTCCGCGTTACCGCTGCTCCGGATGGCTCCATCCGATCCCGATCAAAGGGATCGGACAAAACGCGCCGCCGGGCTCGCGACTACCGTTTGATGTCCCAGGTCGTCACACGTTCGCCCGTTGCCGGGTCCTTGCCGTCCTTGAGCTGGACGCCCTGGGCGAGAAGATCGTCGCGGATCTTGTCGGCCTCGGCGAAATTCTTCGCCTTCAGCAGTTCCAGGCGGGCCCGGACGCGGCTGTCGATGTCGTGCACCACGGCTTCGTCGAGTTCGACCGCTTCAGGCACCACGCCGATCAGGGCAGCGCTGGCGGCAAAAGTGCCGAGCAGCTTCGGATCGGCTGCCGCCTTCTGGGCCAGAGCATGGAGGGCCTGAATGGCCGCAACGGTGTTGAGATCGTCCGCAAGCGCGGCGACCACAGCCGGATCGGCCTCACCCTTCGCGTCGCCCGGCACCGGCCACTTGGAAAGCAGGTGTTCCGCTTCCTCCAGCCGCTTGACCGAGAAATCGATCGGCTCGCGATAATGCGTCATCAGCATGGCGAGCCTCAGCACATCGCCCGGCCACTGGCGGCCAGCGAACTTCTCGGTGTGCAGCAATTCGTAAATGGTGACGAAGTTGCCTTCCGACTTAGACATCTTGCGGCCTTCGACCTGCAGGAAGCCGTTGTGCATCCAGACATTCGCCATCACCTGCGTACCGTGGGCGCAGCGCGACTGGGCGATCTCGTTCTCATGGTGCGGGAAGATGAGGTCGAGCCCGCCGCCATGAATATCGAAGACCTCGCCGAGGTAGCGGCTGCTCATGGCCGAGCATTCGATGTGCCAGCCGGGACGGCCCCTGCCCCACGGGCTATCCCAGCCCGGCTCGTTTTCGGCCGAAAGCTTCCACAGCACGAAATCGCCAGGGCTCTTCTTGTGCACTTCCACGGCGACACGGGCACCGGCCTGCTGTTCATCGAGGTTGCGCTTCGAAAGCTGGCCGTAGTCGGCCATCGACTTGGTGTCGAACAACACCTCTCCGCTCGCCTGATAGGCGTGCCCCTTGGCAAGCAGTTTTTCGATGATCTCGATCATCTGCGCGATGTTGTCGGTCGCCCGCGGCTGCACGTCGGGATCGAGGCAGCCGAGCGACTTGGCATCCGCCAGAAACTGCGTTTCGGTCTTCTCCGTCACCCGCCGGATCGCTTCATTGAGCGGCAGGGTCGGATAATCGCGAAGCGCCCGCGCGTTGATCTTGTCGTCGACGTCAGTGATGTTGCGGGCATAGGTAACGCGTTGCGCGCCATAGACATGGCGCAAAAGCCGGAACAGCACGTCGAAGACGATCACGGGCCGGGCATTGCCGATATGGGCATAGTCATAGACCGTCGGGCCGCAGACATACATGCGGACATTGTCGGGGTCGATCGGCCGGAACTCGACCTTCTCCCGCGTCAGCGTGTTGTACAGCTTCAGTGTCGGCGCTCCGCCCATTCCCATTCTCCAATACGCATACAACCGTCGAAAAACACGGCGCCCGGGAGGCCCGCGCGTTTGTCATCTTGGATTTCGGGAGACGAAAACGGCCAGGCCAGCGGGACGCTAGCGAATAATCTTCCGGCAGATAATGCAGATAACCGTTTTCATGCGCCCACTTATCGCGCGTCACCGAATTTCGGTCAAGAGGTCAGGCGCATGCAAGCACAGTCGGTTAGCGAAACAGAATCGGCGGCCATGGATTTGTCATGATTAGGCTTATCTGGGAGCGCCACGCGGAAAACAGATTCGCGGTGTAGGTGGTTCTGCATCACGAATCCTGTCTCCGGAGAACAGGGAGGAGCATCGTTTTCGCGCCAAAAGACGAAAACGGAATGTATCCGGTTCAGGAAAGCATCAAGGAGTGAGTGCAAGTGAAAGCCGCAAAGACCAAAGAAATCGCCAAGCCTACCAATCTCGTCGAACAGTACCGTCCGCTCGGCCTGAAGGCCGTGCTCGCCGCTGCGCTGCAAGCAAAGGGAAAGCCCGCGACCAAAATGACCAAGCGGCCTGCCTTGACCCCTGGGTCGTTCCTTCAGAACAGCGACATCTGACCGCTATCGGGCCCATCGGGTTTGCTTGTACCCTTGGGCTGGGCATCCGCCACAATCCTCGGTGCCACCGCATCCTGGATGTCCGGGCCGGTGTTGGCGACCTTGTTGACCTTGTCGGAAACAGGGATCGTCTCGAAATAGTCCTCCGCTACGGGGGCGAAGAGATCCGCTACTTCACGCGGCTCCTGCGTCTTGCAATCCAGCCAGCGGGTAAAGTCCTCTGGCTGGATGACGACGGGCATGCGGTCGTGGATCTGCCGGATCGACGCGTTGGCGGCCGTCGTGAGGATCGCTGCCGTATCGACCTCGGAACCGTCGGCTGACGACCAGGTTTCCATCAGACCTGCGAACGCGACGATGCCGCCCTTGCGCGGCCGCACCCAATAGGCCTGTGATGGCTCGCGACTGCCCTTCGGCGGTCTGTGCCATTCATAAAAGCCGGAGGCCGGCACCAGCACGCGGCGATGCCGCATGGCGGCGCGAAACGACGCCTTCTCGATCGCCGATTCGGCACGGGCATTGATCAGCAGCGGAAAATCGCGCGGGTCCTTGACCCAGCCGGGCATGAACCCCCACCGCACGAGCACGGCCTTGCGCTCCGGCAGGTTGCTGCCGGGCGCCGCCCGGTCGCCCGCTACGACGACCATGATCGGCTGCGTCGGTGCGATGTTGAAGCGCGCCGGAAAGTCTTCGCTTTCCAGCAGGCCGAACAACTCTATCAATTCTTCCGGCGTAGCCGTCAGCGCAAAACGTCCGCACATGACACGGATGTGGCACTTCACGTAGGATGGGTCAACGCTACTGAGGCAATTTGATTCCCCTATGTCGACCAAGCCTGAACTCGCCTCCTCCGTCATTCTCGAACGCGACGGCCGCTACCTGCTCGTAAGGCGGGCTAACCCGCCTTCGGCCGACATGTATGCCTTTCCCGGTGGACGGGCGGAGCCTGGAGAGACCCCGGCCGAAACTGCGCTAAGGGAGCTTTCGGAAGAAACGGGCATCGCAGCCCGCAATCCCGTGCTGTTCGAAACCTACGACCTGCCCGGCAAGGAATCGGAAGGACGCCACTTCCTGCTTTCTGTCTTCAGGGCCGAGGCGAGTGCCGACGCGGTTGCGGTCGCAAGCGACGACGCCGCCGGCCTTGGATGGTTTACGCCGGCCGAAATCTTTGCGCTGCCGATCCCCGACAGCGTGCGCGAATGCGTGGAAAGACTCACCAACGTCACAACAGAATGTGGCCCCGGCCTTGAAACCGCCGTCAATTCCGATTTGGTGAAACCATGATCACTGCCCCGATCTTCGCGCGGCTCGCCCTGGCCGGCTTGGCGCTGACAGTCGCTACTGGCGCCGCGGCGCAAAAAACGCCAACGAAAGAACCGGCGACGACCGAGGCTGCAGCCCCTGCCCCAGCGGTCGTCGAGGAGAAACCCACGCCTTACGACCAGAGGCTGATTAGACTCTCCGAAATCCTGGGCTCTGTGCATTACCTCCGGAACCTTTGCGTCAAGGAACCTGAGGATATCTGGCGCCGTTCGATGCAGGAATTGATCGACAAAGAGACGGCAGACGAGGTCAAACGCCGCGAGCGCATGACCGCCGCTTTCAACCGTGGGTATCGCACATTTGCATCTGTTTACACGACCTGCACCGGACCGGCGATCGTCGCGGAGCAGAGATATCGTGCCGAAGGCGCAACACTTGCGTCAGAAATCGTCGCCCGCTTTGGAAATTAGCAATAAATTAACCTCTTTTCTCACGACCCCGTGTCGTTTCGGGAAAAGGCTGCTAAGTTCGTTAAGAGAGTGGTAAGAAGTGGCGAGTCCGTTACGGTCGTTCAGTTGGAATTCAGCCGGACGGCCATAGAATGAACCGCTTGCACAATGGAAGTCGCATGGAACGAATGATGGAACCAAGCCTGACCGACATCGATGACATGATCGTCCACGAGAAAATGCAGGCTGCGCTGGAACACCAGAGCGAAGCCTGGGCGGACGGCATGGCTGATGGCATCGAGCCGGAAATCATCGCCGATGCGGCCATCGCCCTCGCCATGCGGGAGACCGTTCGGCTTCACGGCGAAGACGGTGCCGAAGCAATGCTCAACTCGCTTCGCGAGCGCGTGCTTGCCGGCGAATTCTCGCCCCAGCGCAAGCTTCAGTAATATCAGGACTGCCCGATGAGTCGGAATTTTGCAAACCGGACCCTTCCGGTTCGCCTCGTTACGCTGCTTTTGGCCGGTGTCGCCTTCAGCACCCCAGCAACGTTCTCCCCCGCTTTTGCACTTAGTGAACTGCAGGGAGAGCAGCAGCCTGCTCCTGCGCAACAGCCGGCAGCCGAAGGGCAGAAGGCGACGACGCCCGTGGCCGAGCCTGTCGCGGAGGAATCGGACGAGGAAGAAAAGCTTCCGCTCGAAATCCCGATGCCCGATCCGCTGATCAACAAGTCAGCGACGGCCACCAAGGACGATGCCCCTGCGGCCGAAGAGCCGGAGACGACCGGGCCCGTCGAGGTACTGACCGACGTTTCCAAGATACCGGCCCCGGTTGCCCGGATGCGTGAGCTCATCATCGAAGCCGCCGCTTCCGGCGATATCGAACGCCTGCGCTCGCTGCTCGGCAAGGGGCCGACACAAACTCAGGTCACAGGCGTCACCGGTGACGAGGACCCCGTTGCAATCCTGAAGGGACTTTCGGGAGACCAGGAAGGCGTCGAGATCCTCGCGATCCTGCTCGACGTGCTTTCGACCGGCTTCGTGCTGGTGGATAAGGGCACGCCGCAGGAAGCCTATGTCTGGCCATACTTCGCCGAAAAGAAGCTTTCCACACTGACGGCGCCGGAAAAGGTCGACCTGTTCCGCCTGGTTACGGCCGGCGACTTTGCCGATATGGAAGAATTCGGCAGCTACAACTTCTACCGCGTCGGCATCATGCCGGACGGAAAGTGGAAATTCTTCATCGCCGGCGACTGAGCGCCGGCGACCGAGCTTGCCGATCCTCTCCGAACATCCTACCTCTTCGCCATGAGATCACGATGGTACCAGGTCGAGTCGACCGGGATCGCCGGCGTGATCGGTGATTGTTGTTAGGCATTTCCGACCGCAAAACCGCTAGGCACTTTGTGCTGGAAATGCTCCAGGTTAGAGCGGGGGCTTCTACCCCGCGGAGCAGGATTCGAACGATGCCCAGGGTTCGCCTCGACGACCGCGCGATTGTCGCCGTCTCCGGCAAGGATGCGGAAGATCTTCTCCAGGGATTGATCACCACCGACCTCGACGCGCTGGCGCCCGACGAAGCGCGTCCGGGCGCGCTTTTGACGCCGCAGGGCAAGATCCTGTTCGACTTCATCATTTCCCGTGGCGGCGACGGCCTCCGGCTTGAGACCGCGCGCGACCAGGCGGAAGCGCTGCTGAAGCGGTTGACGATGTACAAGCTACGCTCGGCGGTCGATCTTTCGATCGATGCGTCCGCCGTCACCGTGATATTCGACGAAGCTGCGCCTGAGGGTGCCTACCGGGATCACCGCTTCGAGAAGGCCGGCATCGCACTCTTCCGCGCCTACGGTGATGGTGCCGGCGACGCGGCTGGCATCGAAGGCCTGGAGCGGCTTCGCATCGCAGCGGGCGTAGCGAATGCCGGCCCCGACTATGCGGCGCAAGATGCTTTTCCGCATGATGTTCTGCTGGACAAGAACGGTGGCCTTTCGTTCAAGAAGGGCTGCTACGTCGGGCAGGAAGTAGTGTCGCGCATGCAGCACCGCAGCACGCCGCGCCGCCGGATCGTGATCGTTTCTGCCGAAACCGCCCTTCCCCCGACGGGAACGACGATCACGGCGAACGACAAGGCCATCGGCACGCTGGGCACGGTTCAAGGTAAGTCGGCGCTCGCGATCGTGCGCATCGACAAGGCCGGCGAAGCCATGGCGAACGGCGTTCCGTTGCTTGCCGGTGACGTGGCGGTGTCCATGGTCCTGCCCGCATGGACCGGGCTGACCTTTCCGACCAGCGCCGACGAGGCAAGCGCGTGACGACGACCCGCGCCTGGCAACGCATGCTCTCCGGCCGTCGGCTGGATCTTCTCGACCCGTCGCCGCTCGATGTCGAAATCGGCGACATTGCGCATGGGCTTGCGCGTGTTGCGCGCTGGAACGGTCAGACCGCCGGCGATCACGCCTTCTCGGTGGCGCAGCACAGCCTGATGGTCGAGAACATCTTTCGCCGCAGCAACAAATGCAGCACCGACGACTGCCTGCTCGCCCTGTTGCATGACGCGCCGGAATATGTAATCGGCGACATGATCTCGCCGTTCAAGGCGGTGGTCGGCGGCGGCTACAAGGCGGTGGAAAAGCGGCTGGAAAGCGCCATCCATCTTCGTTTCGGCCTGCCGGCGCAATGCTCCAAGGAATTGAAGGATCGCATCAAGAAGGCCGATCACGTCGCCGCCTATTTCGAAGCGACGGTGCTTGCCGGATTCTCGGTCGAGGAGGCACGCAAGTTCTTCGGCCAGCCGCGCGGCATCACCCGTGAAATGCTACTGATCGATCCGGTACCGGCGGTCGAGGCGCAACGGCTGTTTACCGATCGATTCCTCGCGCTGGAAGCCGAGCGACTGCCAGCGCGCGCGGAAATCTGACATGCCGGAAATCGTCGTATCGCCGCTCGCCCGCATTGCCGAAATGGCCGTCCGCCACCGCTGCACCGAGATGATCAGCCTCGTCGCCAAGGGCCAGGACTTTCACCGTCCCGGGGTCATCACCAAGGCGCGACACCTGACGCTTGGGATGAATGACATCACCTTTGCCGGCACCGGCGACCTGATCGCACCGCAGGAAGACCATGTCCGGCAGATCGTCGCCTTCGCGCGCGAATGGGACCGCGCACGGCCGCTGCTCGTCCATTGCTGGATGGGCGTTTCGCGTTCGCCGGCAGCAGCGTTGATCGCGGCCCTTGCGGCAGAACCCGATCAGGACGACGCAGAGCTGGTGCAGCGCCTGCGGCGCGCCTCGCCTTTTGCTACCCCGAACACCCGGCTGGTCGAAATCGGCGATGCCGTCCTTCAGCGCGAAGGGCGGCTCATTGCGGCCGTGCGCGCGATCGGTCGCGGAGCGGATGCCGACGGCAACGCACCCTTCGTCCTGCCGCTCCTCGCCGAGGGAGCAGCCGTTGCCGACTGAGACGCAGCAACCGACGACCGTCGAAATCGGTCTCAATGCGGCGATCGTCGCCGTTGTCCAGCGCAGTCCTCGCATCCTTGCCGTCAGCGAAACCGATGGCGATACACGTGACAGCCTGCCGTTCGGCCCCTTCGATCCGGCGCGCCACCGGACGTTCGAGACGAGCCTGCGCGATCGCGTCGAAAAGCGCACGGCACTGAAGCTCGGCTATATCGAGCAGCTCTACACCTTCGGCGATCGCGGCCGCCAGCGGCTTCCGGGCGAAGAAGGCAAGCACATGGTCTCGGTGGGCTATCTGGCGCTGACAAGGACGGATGCCGAAAACACCGAAAGGCTCGCCGAAGCCGGCGCGCACTGGCGCGACTGGTACGGCTTCCTTCCCTGGGAAGATTGGCGGCAGGGTCGCCCGCCGATGCTCGATCAAGCAATCCTGCCGGGGCTTGCCCGCTGGGAAACCGGCGCCACCGGCGATGAGCGAGCGGCACCGATCGCGCAACGTCGCGCCCGCATCCGCCTCGCCTTCGGCCTCGATGATTTTCCCTGGGACGAAGAGCGGGTGCTTGAGCGTTACGAACTGCTCTATGAGGCCGGGCTCGTGCCGGAGGCCGTGCTTGATGGCCACGGCAATGGCCACGATGTCTTGACCGTCGGACAGGCGATGCGCCATGACCACCGCCGGATCGTGGCCACCGCAATTGCGCGGCTGCGTGGCAAGATCAAGTATCGACCTGTTGTCTTCGAGCTGATGCCGCCGGAATTCACGCTGACGGATCTGCAGGCGACCGTCGAGGCGATCTCCGGGCGCCACCTGCACAAGCAGAATTTTCGCCGCCTCGTCGAAGGCGCAGAACTGGTTGAACCAACGGGCATGACGCTTTCGTCTACCGGCGGCCGCCCGGCAGCCCTCTTCCGCTTCCGTCGCCAGATTCTGGACGAACGCCCTGCCCCTGGCCTCAAGGTTGGCGGGAGATAGTGGTCATCACCAAGCCCTGAAAGCAGGTCGGCGGCTAAAAACGTCCGGAGGTGCGCCCTACATTGCCGGATCGTGATATGTTTGATGCAGCGGGCGGAGACCACCCGTATGCCCACGCCAGAATGGCGTGACGTTCAAGATCGAGGTAACCCCATGCTGCTCGCACTGACCCTCCTGACGTCGCTGCTCGGCAGCCCGCAATCGGGGATCGACGAGAAGCCGAAGATGCCCGACTACTTCAAGAACCAGCTCGGCGGCTCGCAGCCGCAGACTACCATTTGCAATCTCAATGGCCAGGATTCGAACGGGCAGTTCAAAACCTGCCGCTATGATTGCGGCACGCAGATCACCGTCGGCGAGCGCTTCGCCTGCCCGTTCATCATGCAGCGATGAGCTGCCGGGTAAGATTACCGCTCAATCACCACATCGAGGCCAATATCCAGAGTCGGCGCGGCCATGGTGATCTTTGAGGTCGAGATGTAGTCGACGCCGCTCTCGGCGATCGCCCGCACCGTATCGATCTTGACGTTACCCGAGGCCTCGAGCCGGGTGCGGCGAGGATCGAGCGCGTAGGCATCGGCAGAAAGCTGCCAATGAACCCGATTGACCGCAACGGCTTCGCGAAGAAGATCCGGGCCCATATTGTCGAGCAGGATCACATCAGGGGCCGCGGTCAGCGCCTCGCGCATCTGATCGAGACCGTCGACCTCGATCTCGATCTTGACGAGATGGCCGCAATAGGCCCGGGCCGCGTGGATCGCGCTCGCGACACCACCTGACACGGCGATGTGGTTGTCCTTGATCAGCACTGCATCATCGAGCCCGTAGCGGTGGTTGGAGCCGCCGCCGAGGCGAACGGCATATTTTTCGAGCGCTCGCAGGCCCGGGATGGTCTTGCGCGTGCAGCAGACTTTCGCGCGCGTATGGGCGATCTCGTCGGCGAACTTCGCCGTGTAAGTGGCGATGCCCGAGAGATGCATGAGGAAGTTCAGGCCGACGCGCTCGGCCGACAGCACCCCACGAGCGCGACCGGAAATGCGAGCGATCGCCGCGCCCGGCGCCACACGATCCCCATCCGCTACCAGTGCTTCGAAATGGATCGACGGATCGACCAGGCGAAAAGCCGCCCGGGCCAGGTCCAGCCCGGCAACGACGCCGGGGTCGCGCGCATTCATGCCGGCCGTTGCCGTCAGTTCCGGCCCGATCGTCGAGAGCGTCGTGATGTCGCCGGCGCGGCCAAGGTCCTCGATGAGCGCGGCGCGCACCTGGTCCTCGATCATCAGTGCCGGCAAGTCGGGGCGGAGGGCTACAGTCATGGTATCACTCATTTCAAAGGTTCAATTCGAAACGGCCGTCGTAGACCGTCCTCACGCCGCTTCCGCTTCTGCCAGTTCCTGTGCCAGGCGGTTGGCGTCGGCGAGCGTCAGGTAGGTGCGGCGGCGCCATTCCGGGCGTTCCTGCGGGCAATCGGCGCGGAAGTGACCGCCACGGCTTTCCGTGCGGCGTAGCGCACCAACGGTTATCAGCTTGGCGGTCGTGATGATGTTGGTGAAGCGCATGCGACCATTTTCGCGCTCGAGCACCGCGATTTCGCGGATCGCCTTCAGCAGGCTCTCGCGGGTTCGGATTACACCGACGCACTCGCTCATCACCTGACGCAGGATCTTGAGTTGCGGGCTGTCCTCGACCGTCACCGGGTCGTCGTTCTCGCCGGCATTGTCGCCCCATGCGGTGAGCTGCGGCGTCGGCAGCGTGCCCTTGATGTTTTCGGCAATGCGGGCGGCAAAGACGACCGCTTCGAGCAACGAGTTGGAGGCAAGCCGGTTGGCGCCGTGCACGCCGGTCGAGGTCACTTCGCCGGCCGCCCAGAGGCCATCGATCGAGGTGCGGCCTTCGGCATCGGTGAGCACCCCACCCATGTGATAGTGAACCGCCGGCACCACCGGGATCGGCTGGGTCACCGGATCGATGCCGGCCGCCATGCAGGAGGCATAGACCGTCGGAAACATTTCGGGAAAATGCTTGCCCACCGCCTTGGTGCAATCGAGGAAGGCGCCGCGACCCGCCTGGACTTCGGCGAAAACCCCGCGCGAAACGATGTCGCGCGGCGCGAGCTCGCCGTCCGGGTGGATGTCGAGCATGAAGCGATGACCGGCAGAATTCAGCAGATGGGCGCCGTCACCGCGCAACGCCTCGGTCGCGAGCGGCGCCGGGTCCTTGCCGATGTTGATCGCGGTCGGGTGGAACTGTACGAATTCCGGATCGGCGATGATGGCGCCGGCGCGCGCCGCCATGCCGACCCCCTGCCCGCAGGCTTCCCACGGATTGGTGGTGACCGCATAGAGATGGCCGACACCACCGGAGCAGAGCACCACGGCGCGCGCCGGAAACGACACGCGCTTCTTCGATTGGCCGGCATCCGGACGGGCGATGACGCCGGAGATGAACCGGCCTTCGCGTACGAGCTCTTCGACCACATAACCCTCGATCACGCGAATCGACGGCGTTCGGCGAACTGCGGCAATCAGGGCTTCCATGATCGCCTTGCCGGCCATGTCGCCCTTGACGCGGACGATGCGGCGCTCGGAATGCGCGGCTTCGCGCGAGAGCAGCAGCTTGCCTTCGAGATCGCGATCGAAGGGCACGCCGTATTCGAGCAGATCGTGGATACGCGCTGGGCCTTCGGCCACCATCATGCGCGTCATCTTCTCGTCGACGATGCCGGCACCGGCAGCGAGCGTGTCGGCGACATGTTTTTCGAAGGTGTCGCCGGGGCTCATGGCGGCGGCGATGCCCCCTTGCGCCCAGGCCGAGGAGGCGCCATGGCCAATTGGCGCGGCGGCAAGGATCGTCACCGGCCTCGGGCTCAGCTTCAGCGCGCAGAAGAGCCCGGCCAGGCCGCCACCGACGATGACGATATCGTCAATCCCGTTGAAGGATTGCGGGCGAAAATGGTCGGTCAGCATGTTTCATTCTCCTCCAATGCGCATGCCTGCATCCGGTATAACCCGGCTGAAATTGTTACTGCTTGAGGTTCACCATGCGTTCGACCGCAAGGCGGGCGCGATCGGCGATGTCAGGATCAACGAGAACCTCCTCCGTCATGGTCAGCAGGCTGTCGAGGATCTTCGGCAGCGTGATGCGCTTCATGTGCGGACAGAGGTTACAGGGCTTGACGAACTCGACGCCTTCGATCTCCGCCTGGATGTTCGAGGCCATCGAGCATTCGGTGACGAGCAGCACCTTCGACGGGCGATTGTCCTTGACGTAGTTGATCATGCCCGATGTCGAGCCGGCAAAGTCGCAGACGGCGATGACATCCGGATGGCATTCGGGATGGCCGATGATCTCGATGCCGGGGTTTGCTTCCTTGTAGGCGAGCAGTTCGGCAGCTGTGAAGCGCTCATGCACCTCGCAGTGGCCCTTCCAGGTCAGGATCTTCTTGTTGGTCTGACGCGCCACGTTCATCGCCAGGTATTCGTCAGGGATGCAGAGCACCGTGTCGGATTCCAGGCTCTCGACGACATCGAGCACGTTCGACGAGGTGCAGCAGATATCGGTCTCGGCCTTCACGTCGGCGGACGTGTTGACATAGGTGACGACGGGAACGCCGGGGTAGCGCTGCTTCAACAGGCGGACATCGGCGCCGGTGATCGATTCCGATAGCGAGCAACCTGCCTTGGCGTCGGGGATCAGCACGGTCTTTTCCGGGCTCAGCAGTTTCGACGTTTCGGCCATGAAGTGCACACCGCACTGGATGATGATCTCGGCATCGACCTTGGCGGCATCGCGCGCCAGCTGCAGCGAGTCGCCGACGATATCGGCAACGCAGTGGAAGATATCCGGCGTCTGGTAGTTATGCGCGAGGATGACGGCGTTGCGCTCCTTCTTCAGCCGGTTGATGGCGTGCACATAGGGCGCATAGACCGGCCACTCGATCGCCGGGATGAAATCCTTGACCTTCTCGTAGAGATGCTGGGTCTCGCGCGCGACCGCCGGCGTAAAGGCAAGCTCGGGCCTTTCGATGATGCCGAAGCGCTCAGCGGCGCTGACAAAAACCGGTTTCGCCACGGCCGCGGTGCGGGGATCTAGGCGCGTCATCGACATCTCCTCTCCGCCCCTCTTCCCGGGCGGGCTTTCAATTATGCTCAATATGAGCATAATTGAACCAAAACAAAAGCGGCAAAGCCGCGTGGGTTGATTTAGAAAGTTTTGTGACAGAATTCAAGAATAGAAGCGCCGCTTTTCGCGGCGCTTCTGATTTTGGTTCGCGATCAGGCCATGGCGGGGCGTGTCACGCCCTTCTCCTCGATCGGCCAATGGACGATTGCCGCGAAGATGCCGAGTGCCACGCCGAGCCACCACACCGGATCGTAAGAACCGAAGTGGTCGTAGAGGTAGCCACCCATCCACACGCCCAGGAACGAGCCGACCTGGTGCGAGAGGAAAACGATGCCGCCGAGCAGACCGAGGTGCCGCGTGCCGAACATGATCGCGACCAGCGCATTGGTTGGCGGCACCGTCGAAAGCCAGAGCAGGCCCATGACGATCGCGAAGACGATGACCGAGGTCGGCGTCTGCGGCAAAAGCAGGAAGGCCGTGACCGCTACCGAGCGCGCGATGTAAATCAGCGCCAGGAAATAGGGTTTCGAGTAGCGCTGAGCGATGAAACCCGCCGACAGAGAACCGATGATGTTGAAGAAGCCGATGAGTGCCAGCGCGATCACCGCATAGCGCGCATCGATACCGATATCGCCGATATAGGCCGGGAAGTGCGCGGTGATGAAGGCAACCTGGTAGCCGCAGACGAAGAAGCCGGAGACGAGCAGCAGGTAGCTCTTGTGGCCAAGCGCTTCCTTCAGCGCCTCGCCGATCGACTGCTTGTACTGAGCCTCGCTCTGGCGGCCGGAGGACGCGTTGCCGCGCAGCGGGATCGCGAAGAACGGCACCAGCAGCATCAGGACGCCGAGATAAACCAGGCTATCCGACCAGCCATAGGCGGAGATCAGGCCCTGGCTGAGTGGCGCGAACAGGAACATGCCGGCCGAACCCGCCGCCGTGCAGATGCCGAAGGCGAGCGAGCGCTGATGCGGCGTGACATTGCGGGCAAAGGCGGAGAGCAGAATGCCGAAGGAGCCGGAGCCAACAGCCATGCCGACGAGCACGCCGCCGCCGATGTGCAGCCAGATCGGCGCATCGGCAAAGGCCATGATGAAGAGACCGGCCGCGTAGAGAAGGCCCGACATGGCAAGCACCCGCCACGTACCGAACTTGTCCGCGATCGCACCGAAGAAGGGCTGGCTCAGGCCCCAGCAGAGGTTCTGCAGCGCCATGGCAAGGCCGAACGTCGTCCGGTCCCAGCCGGTATCTGCGAGCATCGGGAGCTGGAAAAAGCCCATCGCCGAGCGCGGGCCGAAGGTGAGCATCGCGACGACCGAGCCGGCCGCAATGATCAGCCAGGGCATCTCCTGACGGGCACTGGACGGCGCGGATGCTCCGGAAACAACGGACATGGAATCTCTCCGATTGATGGAGCGCGATCCTATGCGGCTGCTAAAACAGATAAAAGCCAATTAAATTGACGCCGCAATCACCGGAATTGATGCCTTGATCAAGCGGCACTGCGAAACCGGTCGCGAAACGCTCGAGGCGTCATGCCCTTGGCGGCCTTGAACTGACGATTGAAGTTGGCAAGCGAACGATAGCCGACGGCATCGGCGATATGGGCGATCGAGCGCGCCGAACCGCTGAGCAGCGCGCAGGCCTCGCCGATCCGCAGGCGCATCAGATATTCCGAGACCGGCATGTTGAGGTGGCGCACGAACAGCCGGTGCAGGCCGGAGAGGCTGAGTGCTGCCAGATCGGCGAGTTCGTCCATCGACGGGTTTTCGGCGTAATGCAGGTGGATATGGTCGAGCACCCGGTCGAGGCGACCGCGGTCGACCAATCGGCCCGACGGCGTGACGACCCGGGTCGACAGCGGCGTTACCACCTGCTCGCGCGCCAGGATCGTCAGCATCGACAGGACATCCGGCAGGCGCTCCTCCGGCGCCAACCGGCGCAACCCTTCGAACAGCGGGCGTACGCGCGCTGCCACGTCCGGCGTGAACTGCAGCCCCGGGGCCGAACGCTCGAACATCGCCTTGACGCCGGCGAGTTCGACGAAGCCCTCCTCCAGGCGCTCCACCCATTCCGGATGGAACCAGAGCACCAGCGCCACGTGCGGTTCGGCCTCGTCGACTTTGCCGGCGGAGTGCCAAGTGTGTGGGAGATTGGAACCAACCAGCACGAGGTCGCCGTCGTCATAGGTGCCGATATGGTCGCCGATGAAGCGCTGGCCGCGCGAGTTGAGCGTCAGCGTCAGTTCGAACTCGGGATGATGGTGCCATTGGAACGGGATGGCATCGTCGAGCCGACGGTCGAGCAGGATCGATGAGGCATTGGTCGGCCTCGAGATCTTCTGCAAAACTGCCTTCATGTTGCACCGTCCTCTCCTTCGAGGCCAGAATAGTATCAATTTTGGCAGGCTGCGTGCAACAGCGGTACCGTTGAAAGGTCTAGGTTTTCTCCATTACCAAAACGGCATTTTGAGGCGAGGAGATACCCATGCAGCCACTCAGAGACAGCCACCCGACCGCGGCCCATCTCGACAATCAACTGAAGGACATCAAGAAGCGGCTGCCGTTGCGCGTGCTGTCGGAAGCGGACTGGCAGCACTGGGTCACCAAGGGCTACGTCATCGTCCGCCAGGCGGTACCGGCCGCCAATATCGAGCGGCTCGTCGAGCTGCTCTGGCGTTTCGACGAGAAGGACCCGACCGATCCCTGGACCTGGTATGCGCCACAGCGGCGCGAGCACAAGATGAAGGAACTCAACAACACCGGCATGCTGGAGATCTACAATCACCAGTATCTCTGGGATAACCGCCAGGAGCCGCGCATCTACGGTGCCTTCGTCGACATCTGGGACCGCGAGGACCTGTGGGTGACGATCGACCGCGCCAACCTCAACCCTCCGAAGAAGATCAAGGGCAATCCCAACGGCTTCATTCATTGGGACGTCGACACCTCGATCCGGCCGCTGCCGATCGGTGTCCAGGGGGTACTGAGCCTGAAAAAGCAGGACGGCGACGTCGGCGGCTTCCAGTGCGTGCCGGAACTGTTCGAGAACTTTGAAAACTGGGAGAAGACTCAAGCTGCCGATCGCGACCCGATGCACCCCGACATGACCGGCCTTTCAACGGTCAACATCGAGATGGAGGCCGGCGACCTGATGATCTTCAACAGCCTGCTCGCCCACGGCGTGCGCCCCAATCACTCCGATGGCCGCGTGCGGATGGCGCAATATATCTCGATGCATCCGGCGGAATGGGACAACGTAGCCGAGCGCGAAGAGCGGGTGCGGCTGTGGCGCGAGCTCGATCATCCGAAGCGCGACGCCTTCCCCGGCGATCCGCGCGAATGGGAAAAGCACAACGCTTCCCCCGCCAGCCTCTCGGATCTCGGCGCCAAACTTCTCGGCATCACGCCCTGGGCGTGAGAGAGGCTTGAAATGGTTTCCGTTCGGAACTGCTTCTGAACTAAGCCGAAGCCCGCACCTTCATCGGCCAGCGCTCGCCGCGTCGGCCGGTGACCTTGACCTCGTCGCCGAGCTTCACGGTGCCTTCGCTGCGCGGCACCGCATTCCAACCGAAGAGAACGCCGGGCACACGTCGGTCAGAGGACATGCGCTTTTCGGCGAGCCCCTGGATCGGGTTGCCGCCAATGCGCTCGCCGGTGATCTGATCCTGCGTGGTCATGATGCAGCGGGCGCAGGGCTTCACGAGATCGAAGCGGATGCCACCGATCTCGACGCTCTCCCAGAAGTCTTCATCCCAGGCGTCATCGCAATCGACGAGGATATTGGTGCGGAAACGATCCATGCCGACGGGCTCCTGCCCCTTTTCAGCAAGCGTCCGGTTGAGATCGGCGAGCGAACCTGTCGTCGTAATCAGCACCGGAAAGCCATCGGCAAAGCCGACGGGTGCGGCCGCTCCTGCCCATTCGGCGCCGACGAACCGCTCGGCCGAGGTGTCCATATGGGCGAGCCTGACCGGGCGGCCGAACCATGAGGAGAGAACCTCGTCCGTCGTTTCGTCCGACACGGCGGCATCGACTTCGCTGCCCCAGACGACGACGTCCAGACGACGGTCGGGGTCAAAGCGAACCGAGATCTCCCGGTCACCCATCTTCAGGTGCACGCCGCCATCGATGTGCCTGGCCTCAACCTGCGCCAATGGCTGCAGTTCGCGCTGGGTGATGAAGCGCCCGTCCGGCTCCACCAACATGAAACGACGGTCGCCCTCGACGCCGTCGAGATTAACCGAGACCGTCTCGCGGGCAATCGCGCGACCGCTCTTCAGCGGATGAATGTTGAGGCCGGTCACCTTCATGGTCAGTTCCTTCATCTTCAAAAACTGATTCAAGCGCCTGACGGTCCGATTCACCAGGAGGCTGCAATCCGTTGAAAGGCCTAGATCATTTCTCGGTTTGAGGGAAACGGAGAAATGTTCCGGTGCAATCTACACACCCACACAAAGAACTGCTCCACGCCCTTCCCAGCAACTAGATTTCATCGAGCATCATGGCAAGCACGTCGCGCAGCCGTTGCTCACGCTCCGTCGCCAGACGGCGGCCGGCCTTGGTCTTGAAGCCATCGGCCAGCCGGAAAAGCTTGGTCTCGAAATGATCGATGGCAAAAGCCTTGTCGTCGAGCTCCCTGCCCTCCGCCAGCGGATCGAGCGGGTCATAGAGGCCGCTGCCCATGCGTCCGGCGATGTAGAAACAGCGGGCAGCGCCCACCATGCCGATCGCATCCAGCCGATCGGCATCCTGAAGGATCTTCGCCTCCAGCGTTTCCGGCGGGATATTGGCCGAGAAGCTGTGCGTCAGGATGGCGTGCGCCACCGCGGCGGTTTCGTCCGCACCCCAGCCAAGCTGCCGCAGAATGCCGGTCGCTTTCTCCGCCGCCAACCGCGACGCCTCAGTGCGCAATGGAGAATTCTTCTCCACCGAGACGCAGTCATGCAACAGCACCGCAGCGGCGAGCAAACGCGGATCGCCGCCCTCTTCTTTCTGAATGCGGGCGGCATTCTTCCAGACACGGATCAGATGCGCTGCATCATGCGATCCGTCATCGGCGGCAAAGGCATGCGGCAACAGCACCGCGGCGAGATCCTCATGCGGCGCGAAGGCGGCCGCCAGTTTCGAAATGCAAGTCATGGTGTCCTATTGCTGCTCGGCAGAACTTGTCGGCGCCGTCGATGCGACGCCGGAGAGAATCTTCTGATAGAAGAGTCCTATCCCGATCAATACTCCGCCAAGTCCGATGAAGGACAGGGCCCGCAGGAAACCTTCGAGGTTGGACATGTCGATCAGGAACACCTTCAGCACGGCGACGAAGACGAGAACGGCCGAAGCGATGCGGATGCTCTTGGCGTGGAAGCGCGAGCCGAGCACCAGCAGCAGCACGCCGAGGAGCAACCAGACGACCGAATAGGTATAGGTCTCGCCCTGCAGGAAGCCCTTCCAATCCGCGATGTTCTCGCCCTGCCAGGCACGTCGAACCGTAAGGCTCGCCCAGGCGAAGGCGAGGATCGCGCCGCTGACGGCAAGCGCCATGACATAGGGCAAGGGCCGCTTGTCGCGCGCATACCAGGCGAGCCCGGCATAGCCGAGCCCCGGCAACAAATAGCCGATCAAAAGCAGATCGAAGAATGGGATATGGCCGAGAAGTTCCCCGCTGAAGTAGGGATTGAGGCCAAGGAGGTGTGCCGAAAGCACCGACAGCATCGAGAGCACGCCGAGGCCCATGCCTCCATAGCGGAAGACCGGGCTCGGCGACTTCAAATCGAGGCTCATGAAAATGGCCGAGGCACCGATTGCCAGCAGCGTGTAGATCGACTGCTCGCCGAGTGTCGGCACCGCGCTGTCGAGCACGCCGCCGTTCATCGCATGACGCACCAGGATCGCGAGCGTCAACAGCACGAAGAGGCTGGCAAGCGCCTGTAAAAGGTTGCGCACCCGCGTGCCAGGCCAGGATCTCAGGAAGTAGGCGGAGCCCGCAAGCAGCACGGCCGGAATGCCGTAGCCCGGCAGGAGTGCGTTGAAGACGGGCGTGGTGCCGAGATTGCCTGCGCCAACGATCGTCGGTTCCCAGGCGATGCGCCCGAGAACGACAACGGCCGCCGCACCGGTCATCCAGGGTAGGATCAGCCAGGTGCGGATGCGGGTCGCGAGCGCATAGGCCGTTCCGAGCACCGCAATCGCAAGCGTCGTCACGAGCCCGTCCGTCCAGGCATGAAGCGCAAGGACGAAGAACGCAAGCGAGCCCGCCACCAGCAGTCCGGCCGCCGTGTCGCGCACCTCCACCTCGCCGTCGCGGCGGTAGAGCCAATCCGCCAGCCCAAGCAACGCGGCCCCGGCGACGAGCGAGAACAGGCCGTGCGGCAGGTCGAAGGCATAATTGCCGGTCATCAGGAACGACATGGCGACGAGCGCGACCGGGACGACCGCGGCAATTCCTGCCCAGAGCGTCGAATATTGCGGATGGGTGACGAGACGGCGCGACAGCACGAAGCCGCCGAGCGCGACGAACAGCGCTGCAAGCAGCATCGCGGTGATCATGGCCGTCCGTCCGGGCAGCACGATCGTCGGCAGGGCGTCGGCCAGTGAAGGATCGAGATAGGCGAGCACACCGCTCAGCGCCGTCAGGCTCCAGACGCCGGCAACAGCGCCGACCGCCGAAAGCACGGCGGGATAGACCGCCGTCGGCCGCCAGGCCCCAAGGGCCGCCAGCGCCGCAATGACGACGGCAAATTCCATCACCGGATATTTGACCGCGGCCACCGCCGGGCTGATGAGGAGGAGCGCAAGCACCGTTGCGGTGATCGCCGCGGAAATGGAGATCGCCGCATGCGGCGGGATAAACAGCCGCTCCCATGGTCCGGCAACGGCGCCGCGTCGCTCCGCTCCCTCCGGGGCCTCGGGCGCGGGTGCTGCTTCCGTAGCACCCGGCCAAATGAGGCCGGTACCAGCGATCATCACCAGCAGTGCGAACGCGACCGGCAGCGGCTCGAATGGCGCGGTCGCGGCGATGTAAGCCAGCCCCCAGAGCCCGATGCCGGCATTGGCCAAAGTCGGAACCACGGTCCAGCTGCGCAGCCGCGAGGCAGAAATCGTCGCCAGCCAGACAACCGAGAGAAAGCCGAAAAGCACCCAGGGGCGCGGCTCACCGCTAGAGACGAGCGCCGGCGTTGCGAGCGAGGCAAGCAGGCCGAGGCCGGCGAGTGCCTGCCCGTGCAGCAGCGACAGGCCGACGGTCGCCAGCGAAATCGCGGCCAGCAGCACGAATGCCGTGCCTGTGCCGATATAGCCGTAGATGCCATAGGCGGCATAGGCGACACCAAAGAGTGTGACGGCACCGGCAGCCGTCAGGATACCGGGGATCATTGCATTCTGGAATTCATTGGCGATGACAGGCACCGCCCGCCTGCGGATGATCTCGCCTGCCGCCGTCAGCAGGAGGCCGAAGAGGGCAGCGAGCGTCAGGCGAACCGCGGGGCTCAGCAGGCCGGCATCGATGGAATACTTGACCATGAAGACGCCGCCGAGAGCGAGCGCGATGCCGCCGACCCAGACGGCCCAACGCGCGCCGAGACGGCTCTCCAGGCTTTCGGCCTGGCGGGGCGTGGCCTGCACCGGCTGTGGCGCTTCCGTGTTGGCAGCGATCGTCTCTTCGACTTCGATATCCGCCGCCTTCTCCTCGCCACCGAAGATGCGGGCGCCCTCGGCCGCGCTGGCCGCTAGGTCGCCGCCGGTATCCTCGACCGTCTCCGGTTCCACCGGCAATTCGGGCGTGGCTGCCAGCTCTTCGCTCGTTGATTCGGCCCGAATGCCTTCGCCCGAAGAGGCCTTCAGCCTTGCGACCTCCGCCTTCAGCGCGGCGATTTCGGCCCCCAGTCGCTCGGCCGTCTTGCGACCGCCGGCGAAGGCGGAAAGAGCGAGGATAAAGGCAACAAAGGCAAAGAGTTCGAACATGTATTCCCCTGACGGTCGCACTGGCGTGCTCGGCGCAACCATACAAACTTTTGCGCGGTCACCAAATCCATAGACGTCCGAGCGCTGTAATCTCTTCACGGAAATGTCGCAGAACTGTCACCGGGCAGCTGGTACAGGCGGATGAACACCGCTGTCTCGCGCGGTGGTTTCCATCGTTCAACAGGAGACCCGATCATGGACAAGCATCTCGCCCAGACGGAAGAGACCGAATTCAAGACGCTGACGGAACGCAGGGAAGAGCTGGAAGACATCGGCCACAACTGTTCCGCCAACCCGACGATGGGCGACATCATCCATCGCCGTTTCTCGCGCCGCTCCTTCATCGGCGGCTCGCTCGCCGTCGCCGCGATTTCGACGACGGTCAGCCCGCTCGCTCTGCTCACTGCCGACGAAGCACGCGCCGAGGAAGGTTCGCGCTTCGACTTCACCGAGATCGAAGCCGGCGTCGACGAGAAGCACCATGTCGCTGAAGGGTATGATGCGGATATCCTTTTGCGCTGGGGCGACAAGATCTTCGCCGACAGTCCGGAGTTCGACCCGAAGAACCAGACGGCTGCCGCCCAGGAAAAACTCTTCGGCTACAACAACGACTATGTCGGCTTCATCCCGCTCGACGGCAGCGCCGACCACGGCCTGCTCGTCGTCAACCACGAATATACCAATGCCGAACTGATGTTCCCGGCCTTCGCCAGCGTCGTGAAGGAAAAGGTGACGAAGGACGGCAAGGAAGTCGAGGAAGAGAAGGTCGTTCTCGGCGAATACAGCAAGGAACTGGTCGACATCGAGATGGCTGCCCATGGCGGCACGATCATCGAGATCCGCAAGGTCGACGGCAAGTGGCAACCGGTTCTCGATGGCAAGAACAACCGCCGCATCACCGTCAACACCGAGATGCAGATCACCGGTCCGGCCGCCGGCCACGACCGCCTGAAGACGCCCTCCGACCCGACCGGCAAAAAAGTCTTCGGCACGCTTAACAATTGCGCCGGCGGCGTCACCGCCTGGGGCACCTACATGATGGCCGAGGAAAACTTCAACGGCTATTTCGGCGGCGAGATCGCCGAAGACCATCCTGAATACAAGCAGCTGAAGCGCCTGGGCGCACCGGGCGGCCAGTATGAATGGGCGTCTTTCTACGACCGGTTCGACGTCTCCAAGGAGCCGAACGAAGCCAACCGCTTCGGCTGGATCGTCGAGGTCGACGCGCTGGACCCGACGTCGGTACCGAAGAAGCGCACCGCCCTCGGCCGCTTCAAGCACGAAGGCTGCGAATCGACCGTCAACAAGGACGGTCGCGTCGTGCTCTACTCCGGCGATGACGAGCGCTACGACTATGTCTACAAGTTCGTGACCAAGGGCACCTTCAAGCCTGACGATCGCGCCGCCAACATGGACCTCTTCGACGAGGGCACGCTCTATGTCGCCAAGTTCGACGAAGACGGTACCGTCACCTGGATGCCACTGACGCACGGCGAAGGCCCGCTGACCGAAGCCAACGGCTTTGCCTCGCAGGCGGACGTGTTGATCAACACCCGTCTCGCCTCCGACGCCCTCGGTGCGACCAAAATGGACCGCCCGGAAGACGTCCAGCCGAACCCGAAGACGGGCAAGGTCTACGTGATGCTGACCAACAACACCAGGCGCAGGGCAGAGGAAGTTGACTCCGCCAATCCGCGGGCCAAGAATGCCTTCGGCCACATCGTCGAGATCACCGAGACGGACGGTGACTTTGCCTCGCTGAAGAGCCGCTGGGACGTGCTCTTGAAGTGCGGCGACCATGCTGTTGCCGAGGTCGGCGCCTCGTTCTCGACCGCGACCACCAAGAACGGCTGGTTCGGCATGCCAGACAACTGCGCGATCGACACCGACGGCCGTCTCTGGGTTTCGACCGATGGCAACAATGAGAAGGACACCGGCCGTACCGACGGCATATGGGCGATCGACACGGATGGTGCCGCCCGCGGCACGTCGAAGCTCTTCTTCCGCGTGCCGGTTGGCGCCGAAATGTGCGGCCCCTGCTTCAACCCGACCTCGGACACCTTCTTCCTCGCCGTCCAGCACCCGGGCGATGCCGGCCTTGCCACCTACGAGACCCCGGCCACCCGCTGGCCGGACTTTAGGGATGACATGCCGGTACGCCCGGCCGTCATCGCCGTGACCAAGCAGGGCGGCGGCCGGATCGGCTGATAAATCTGAGGATTGCAGACGGACGCCGCGCAGTTCTGCGCGGCGTCCTCGTTTCAGGAATTGTTTTAGCGCCGCAGATTGTCGATCGGGAAGATGGCGCAGGTTTCGGTGCCGTGGGCCAGCAGCTTGCCGTTGACGTCGCGCAGCCAGGCTTCGGACGTCGCGATGGTGCGGCCGCGATGCACGATGCGGCCCTCGCAGAAAACTTCTCCCATGCCGGGCAGCAGCGGCCTGACGAGGTTCACCTTGAACTCGACCGTCGTATAGGCCTCGCCGGGCTTCACCGTGGTGAAGACCGCGCAGCCAAGGGTTGAATCCATGATCGTCGCCGTCCATCCGCCATGCACGGTGCCGAGCGGATTGAGATGCTCCTCGGTCGGCAATCCCTTGAAGACAACCCGGCCCTCCTCCACTTCGCTTAGCCCGAACTTCAATGTCTTCGACATCGGTGGGGCCGGCAGGTCGCCGCTCAACAGGTCCTGCATCGCCTTGAGGCCGCCATCACGGGCGACGCGATCGAGCGACAGCACGCCGATACCGGATACGGACATGCCGGGATAAAGCTCTTGATACATCTGGAACTCCTGGAGGTCAGGCGGCGGAGGATTGCGCTTTCAGCGCTTTGAGCGCCGCATGGACGAAGCCGTTGCGGGCGGAGGAAACATCGAGGCCACGCGGCTCGTAGACATGGCGGTGGAGGAAGAAGGCCGTCAGGTGGAAGGCGGCGGCGAGACTGTCGTGGTCCGCAGCCCTTCGCGCTTCGGCCGAAAGGAAATCCGGCAGCGCCAGCATGCGATCGGCATAGCGTTCTCCCGCCTCCCGGCAGACCGCCCTGCCCGATTTCGGCGAGACGTAGACGAGCTCGGTGCGGGTGCCGGTCGCGACGCATTCCGTGAGATCGAGCCCGAAGCCGAGATCGTTGAGGACCGCAAGCTCGAAGCGCACGAACAATTCGCCGGCATCGGCGGGATCGGCGAGATGATCGACGATGACCGTCAGCGCCTCATAGAGATGCGGATGCGGGTCGCGCTCGGGAAGCAGCCTCAAGAGCGCGCCGAGCGCCTGGATGCCGTAGACCGAAATCGCCGTCTCCATCAGACGGGCGGCGCGCAGTTCCACAGGTTCGATGCGGAATTCGCCCATATGCTCGTCAAGCCGGGCGCGCCAGGTCACTTCCACCGAATTGCCCGGCTGCAGAACCGGCTGCATCATGCGCGAGCGGCCCGAGCGCACCATGCCGAGATGTCGGCCGTGGGTAGCGCTCATGACCTCCACGATGGCCGAGCTTTCGCCGTGCCGCCGTATTCCGAGAATGATGGCCTGATCGCTCCATTGCATGGCTATGGCATACACCCGCGATCGAAAGCGGATCAAGCGATCTTGCAGGGGTGGGCATCCGGGTGACTGTCGCCTTTCGGCCACACTCGCTGATTGCCTCATTTGCGACATGCTGTCGCCGCCCCGACGCCGTCTTTGACATTAGAACGGAAGGGCGGCAAAAACCGTGCCTCCCGCCCAAAAGACAATCAGCAGGATAAAAATTTCATTATGTGTGTGTCCCGGAACAGCGCCGGCCGCCTGGCGCAGCTTTTCGCCCTTCTTCTCGCCACCTCGACGCTCGCCAGTTGCGTCACCGCCTCGGGGCCGGCCAAGCCGAAGGGGCCGGATCCATACTATGTGGCGATGTACGGGCCGCTGCCGAATGAAAAATTCCCGCTGGATGCGATCGACATCAGCAAGGTCGACAAGCGCTATCTGCGCCAACAGGTCGCCTACCAGACGCACGAGCCGCCGGGCACGATCGTGATCGATACCCAGAACCGCTTCCTCTACCTCGTGCAGGATGGCGGCATGGCGATGCGCTACGGCATCGGCGTCGGCAAGGCCGGCCTGGAATTCGAAGGCGAAGCGCGCATCGCGCGCAAATCCGAATGGCCGCGCTGGACGCCGACGCAAAGCATGGTCGAGCGCGAGCCTGAACGCTACGGTCCGCTTGCAGGCGGCATGGAACCGGGCGTGCGCAATCCTCTCGGGCCGCGCGCGCTCTACCTGTTCCACGGCAACCGCGACACGCTGTTCCGCATCCACGGCACCACCGAGGCCTGGTCGATCGGCAAGGCGGTGTCGAGCGGCTGCATCCGCCTCTTCAACCCCGACATCATCGACCTCTACAGCCGCGTGCCGCTCGACTCGCGCGTCGTCGTGCTGCAGGCGGAACCGCCGATGACCGAACCGGCGGGCGGCATCCCGATGGCAAGCGCTGCCAATGGCGGCCTGCCGCCGGTCTACTGATACCTGCTCGGCGGAATGCCGGGCGCGCCTACCAGGCGTCCGGCGTCCGCACCATGTGCACGATGTTGGCCGGATTCATGATCCAGCCGCCGTGAAAGCCTTCGCCAAGATCTTCCACCGCATCACAGCGCACAACGCCTCTTGTGGCGAGGTGATCCAGCGCGCCCACATGGTCATCGGTAAAGAGTTCGAGCCAGACCTCGGCCTGGCTGAAGTTCGACGCCTCGTCGATCCAGAGCTGGTTGGGACCCAGCTTGAAGCCGATGGCCGGCAGCTTTTCCATGATGGGCTCGAGACCGACCGTGTCGCGATAGAAGGCTATGACCGCCTCGTATTGATGCGAGGGGACCTTCATGGCGATGTTGATGCCACCTGTGATTTTCGTCATGACGCAATCTCCCATTGCCGTTCGACGCCTGCCGACACGGCTGATTGTCTATGTTTAATTGTCGATGATTTCGCGCCTGGATCCGGAGCGGAAAGCCAGGCGCGTGGGCTCAGGCTTGCGGTTCGAGCGCCGGCTTGCCTGAGAGTTCGCTGAGGTAATAGCCCTGGCGCAGGTTGATTCCGTATTCAAGCCAGGCCTTCATGCAGGCAAGCATCTGCGACCAACCTTCGCAGTTGATATAAGATCCCTTTTGCCCCAGCTCGTACTCGCGACATCCCTATTCTGCGATCGTCACCATGGTGGCGCCGTCATCCAGCGACTGGAAGCGCATCTCGACGCTGGTCTGGTAGGGCTCCTCGCCCTTGGCGACTGTGGCGCCCCAACGAAAGACGATACGCTCGTTCTGCTCGACCGCCTCGACCTGGACCGGCACCTCCCCCCACCACTTGACCGTTGCCCCTGCGACCAGGGGGCCGCTGATGCCTCCAAGGGTGACGAAATAGCGGCTGAGCTGATCCGGATTGACGACGGCATCGAAGACCTGGGCGACCGGGCGATCGATCCGTCCATTCACACGGAATTCGAAGGGCATCTGACGTTCCTCCCATTGAGCCAAAACAGAATATGTTATAAAAAAATAACATGTCAACTGATTCGAAAGACGATCTCGTTTTCAAGGCCTTGGCCAACAGCCTGCGGCGCCAGATGCTCGACGCCATCAAGCACGCGCCGCAGACCACCGGCATGCTCTGCGAGCAATTCGGCAACCTTGACCGCTGCACCGTCATGCAGCATCTGAAGGTGCTGGAAGAGGCTGAACTCGTGCTTGTCCGGCGCGAGGGCCGCGAGCGCTGGAACCATTTGAACGCTTTGCCGATCCAATCCATTCACGACCGCTGGATCAGCCAATATGCGGGACACGCGATGTCGGTACTTTCCGCCCTGCAACAGGGGTTGACCCGACCGTCGGAGTGACGGTTTCGACTTTCCATCGCCCGGCTTTCTTCGTAAGAACACCCTGACAACACAATTTGGGGACATTCGTCGTGCGTTACCTCATCACCGGCACCGCGGGCTTCATCGGCTTTCATC
>NZ_JAEPRP010000065.1:0-36092 GCF_016652895.1 Ensifer sp. SSB1 | reverse complement strand
GCATTCTCCTCCCGCCGCTCGACAAAGGCCGCTTCCGACGGCTCGAACAGGGTGGCGCCACCATGGACAAGATCAAGCTGGCCGCGATCGGCAAGAAGCTTCAGGTCGCGCCTGATGGTCTGGCGGGAAACATCGAAGAAGTCCGCAAGCTCGGTAATCCCGACGGTACCATCGGCTGCAAGACGCCTGAGGATCTCGCCGTGACGGCGGGGAGCAAGAGCGCGAGCGTTTTGTTGTTCTGACATGTGACTATCTGTGTCCATTTTTGTCCATTTGACAAGCTGCAGCCCCTGTCCACGCTTCAGCGCACAGGTAGGAGCGCCTTCACGTCCACGGATTCCGAGCGAATTTCTTGGGATCCTAGCTCAAACGGGATTGGCAACGATCCGATATGTTGCATAATGTAACTATTCTTTCCAACTCGTACCACGTCGACGCCTCTCGTGATCAGGAAGAGACAATGCAACAGGCATGTGCGCAGGCTCGCCACTTCACCTTCTACCTCCTCGATGGGTTCGCCCTGCATGGCTTCTCCGCAGCGATCGAAGCGCTGCGCCTCGCCAATGACGTTGCCGGCCGCCCGGTATACGGCTGGCACCTGGTAACGGCAGATGGCGCACCCGCCACCTCATCCTGCGGCACAGGCATCCCGGTAGCGGGGCCTCTCTCGGCTGAACGCATCCGATTTGGCCGAGGCGCTGATACGGGCTTTATCGTCATCTGTGGCGGCCGCACGATGCCGCCGGCCGACAGGGCCCTGGAGGCCTGGCTGCGATCAAGCGCGCGCAGCAATGCGCGCCTCGCCGGCCTGGGTGGCGGCGTCTACTGCCTGGCGCGCGCGGGGCTGCTTGACGAGCGTCGCTGCGCCGTTCACTGGGAACACTTTCCCGACTTCTCCGAGCGGTTCTTCGTCGCAAACGCACGCCAGACCGCATTCGAGATCGACGGCGGGATCTATACCTGCGCCGGCGGTAACGCGCCCTTCGACATGTTCCTGCACATCATCGAAGCGGATCTTGGGAGGGACGTGGCCACCCGTATCTGCGAAGCGGCGCTCTGCGAGCGGCTGCGCGAGACCGGCGAGCGCCAGCGCCTGCCGCTGCAGGCGCGCCTCGGCATCGACAATCCGTTGTTGATCCGTGTCATCGAAAAGATGGAGGCAAATCTTGCCGAGCCGTTGAAGCTCGCCGACATGTCACCCTCGGCCGGATTGTCCCGGCGTCAGATCGAGCGTCTGTTTCGAAGAGAAATGGGGCGCACGCCGGCGCGCTACTATCTCGATCTGCGGCTGGAACGCGCGCACCTGCTGCTGCTCACCTCGTCCCTTCAGGTCATCGAGATCGCCGTCGCCTGCGGCTTTTCCACCGCCTCGCACTTTTCCCGCACCTACCGTGAACGCTACGGCCTTACGCCCCAACGTTCGCGTCTTAACGAGATCGAGCGCTTGCGCGCAGGAGACGGCCGCAAAGCGGTGATGGCGGAGCTCCGGGTGGCTTAAGAGTGACGTGGACAAAGCGCCGCCCCCTTCAGAGCGAAGGAAGGCGGCGTACTGCGAAGGGCCGAAGTTGGGTTAGCGCCAGGCTTGGGTGCGCGCGAGCAGGCCGCGCGCGATCAGGGCGTGAACGAGCTTTGCCGCGACATTGGTGTAGAAGATCATCATGCCCATGGCAGCGGCCGGCGCGATGTCGCCGGCGTCGTCCATGTTGAGCACGGCGACCGATGCGAGCTTGGTATCGGTCGAGTAGAGAAACACCACCGCCGAGACCGTCGTCATCGCATTGACGAAGAGATAGATCGCGATGTTGAGGATCGCCGGCAGGCAGACCGGCACCGTGACCCGAAAGAACAGCCGGTGGAAGGGCTGCTTCAGCGAGGCGGCGACGGATTCGAATTCCGGATCCATCTGCTTCAGCGCCGTCAGCGCCGTCAGATGCGCGACGGTGTAAAAATGCGTCACGGTCGAAACGACAAGGATCGCCATCGTGCCGTAGATCGGGTGCAACGGGTTGGCCGGATTGTTGAAGAAGAAGATATAGGCAAGGCCGAGCACCATGCCGGGCACCGCCATCGGCATCATCGCCAGGAAATGGAACACGCCGCGGCCGAACCGGAAGCCATCGGCTTTCTCCACCATGTAGGCGCCGGCAAAGACGACCACCGAACCGAACAGCGCGGTCAAAAGCGCCAGTCGAATGGAGTTGCCGTAGGCGGCCCAGCCGCCGCCGTCCATCAGGTCGAAGGCGAAGTTCTTGGCTGTCAGCGTCAGGTCATAGGGCCAGAACTTCACCACCGCCGCGATCTGGCACATGGCGATCATACCGAGGATGAACAGGCTGACCAAGCAGGCGAAGGCAAAGCAGAGCGTATCCGTCCGCGGATTGCGTTTCGGCGTGTAGGGCACGGCGCGGGCCGACAGCAGCGCCACCTGCCGTTTCTGCATGCGCTGGTCGACGTAGAAGGCAAGCACTGCCGGCACGAGCAGGATGACGGAAACGACGGCTCCCATTTCGAAATTCTGCTGGCCGATCACCTGCTTGTAGATGTCGACCGCGAGCATGCCGTATTGCCCGCCGATCACTTTGGGCAAGCCGAAATCGGTGATGACAAGCGTGAAGACGACAAACGCCGCCGAGACGATACCGTAGCGCGCACCGGGCACGGTGACGGTGGTAAACGTCCGCCACTTGCTGGCCTTCAACGAAGCCGCCGCCTCGTAGTGCCGGGCGTCGGCGACGGAAAGGGCGGTCAGGATGATCAGAAAGGCGTGCGGCAGCGTGAAGAAGATCGAGCCGATGACGATGCCGATCGGGCCGTAGATGGAATAGCCCAGCAACCAATCCTTAAAGACACCCTGATTGCCGAAGAGATAAACGAGCGCAATGCCCGGCAGCAGGGATGGCACGAGGATCGGGATCGTCAGGATACCGCGAAACAGCCCCTTCAGGGGCATGCAGCTGCGCGTCAGGCCGAAAGCCAGCGCGAAGGCGATCGTAATCGTGAACACGGTGCTGATCACCGCCATCAGCACCGAATTGTAGATCGACTGGGCAAGGGCGGGCGTCGAGAAATAGGTGGTGAAATTCTCGAAGCCGAGGCTGCGTGCGGGCCTGAGCACCACGCGCCGGAACGTGCCGGAATCGTAGTCGCGCCACTCCGTCCCCTTTTCCAGGGTGGAGCCGACCAGGAAGGTCGCATCGTCGGTCGTGCCGCGAATGCGGTAATGGACGGGACTGCGGAACTTGAATTCCGGGAAGAACTTGGTCGCCGCGAGCCGTCCGTCGGAACTCACGGAAAGCTCGGCTTCCGTCACGGCGCCAAGCTCCAGGTTCAAGTCGTGGGCGTTGACGACACGCCCCCAGTTTGCGCCTGTCTCGTCGCTCACCTGGAACTCGAAGGCCGCAAGGTCGAACCGGTAGGTCGAAAGCGACTTCGACAGCATGACGAAGAGCGGCGCACCGAGCGCCACGATCAGATAAAGCCCGATGACGGCCATGAAGCCGAGCTTGATGCGGTCGTCACGCGAGGCTTCCTGTCGGAGCCGTTTGCCGATCGCGGGAAGATGGGGCGCTTCGAGGACCATGTTCATCGTCACGCTCCCCTTGGATAGAGCAGCAGACGCTCCCTTGGAATCTCAACCTGGATGGCGCCGCCGGTTTCGATCCGGAGGCGTCTGACTGCGTTGACCGAGAAGTCGGCAACGAGCGCGCGCTCGCCGAGACGCGGCGCCGTCAGGCGCGTGCGCCAGAACATGCCGAGGAATTCCATTTCCTGCACCTCGGCATCGATCAGGTTCTGGGGTGTCGCCGGCCGATCACTGGCGTTGACGGCATGGGCATCCGCACCGTGCGGGATAATGTCGACCGGGCGGACGACCGCCGTTGCCGCATGGCCGACGGAAAAATCCTCCGTCGAACAGCAGAATGCCGAATGGCCGATTTCGACTTCGCCGTCTCCAAGCACGCGGGCTTCGAACTGATTGGTCTCGCCGATGAAGTCGGCGACGAACAGCGTCTCGGGATGGCGGTAGATTTCGGTGGGCGAACCGATCTGCTCGATCACGCCGTGGTTCATGACGACGATCCGGTCGGCCATGGCGAGCGCTTCTTCCTGGTCGTGCGTCACCATGATGGTGGTGACGCCGAGCTTTCTCTGCAGCGCCTTGATCTCGTGGCGAAGGTGCACGCGAACTTTGGCATCGAGTGCCGAGAGCGGCTCGTCGAGGAGCAGCAGCCCCGGCGAGATGGCAATGGCGCGGGCAAGCGCGATGCGTTGCTGCTGACCTCCGGAAAGCTGCGCCGGATACTTCTTGCCATGAGCCGAAAGGCCGACCGTTTCCAAGAGTTCAGCGACCCGGGATGCAACGCCGGCCTTCGACCGGCCGGTGTTTTCCAGGCCGAAGGCGATGTTCTGTTCGATCGTGAGGTTGGGGAAGAGCGCATAGGACTGGAAGACGATGCCATAGTCGCGGCTAGAAGCCGGCAGCGTCGAGATGTTGCGCCCATCCTGCAGGATGGTGCCCCGGGTCTGGAGATCGAGACCGGCGATCGCCCGCAGCAGCGTTGTCTTGCCGCAGCCGGAGGGACCGAGGAAGCAGATGAACTCTCCCCTGGCGATGCTGAGCGAAATATCGCGCAGCGCGACGAAATCGCCGTAGGTCTTCCACAGGTCCGAGACCTGCAGATAGGGGGCCGGGTCCGCATGCTCCGCAGCGCTTGGACGGCCGGTATACGTCGGTTCGATCGACAGGGCATGCCTCATCTGCAAGCTCCGCTGGCTTGAGGAATTTCGGGAGAAATGCGAGCGGGCGCAGCGCGATCGCACTGCGCCCGGCAGATCAGGCTCAGCTCTTCGGCTCAGACTTGGCGTCGTAGCGCTTCTGCCATTCCTTCAGGATCGACGCCCGGTTGTTGGCAGCCCACTCGAAGTCGTTGACGATCATCCTGGATGCGATGTCGTCGGGCAGGTGCTCGACCTGCTTGGCAACCCCTGGATAGGCAACGACGGCATAGCCGGCGTTATACATCTCGTTGGCTTCCTTGGTGACCGACCAGTCGACGAGCGTCTTTGCGGCTTCGAGATTTGCCGTGCCGGCGATGATCGCGGTTGCCTCCGCCTCCCAGCCTGAACCTTCCGCGGGGAAGATGATGTCGATCGGTGCGCCGGCACTCTTGGCCTTGGCGCCCGGAAACTCGAAGGACACGCCGATCACCGCTTCACCGGCGCCAGCCATCTTGCACGGCTTGGAGCCGGAATGGGTGTAGGCGGAGATGTTCTGGTGGAGCTTGTCCATGAAGTCCCAGGCCTTCTCCTCACCCCACATCTGCATCCAGCCCGAGACGTCGAGAAAGCCGGTGCCCGAGGATGCCGGGTTCGGCATCACCACATGGCCCTTGTATTCGGGCTTCGTCAGGTCCTTCCAGCTCGTCGGCGGCGTCAGGCCGAGCTTTTCACCCTCGACCGTGTTGTAGCAGAGGGCTGCGACATAGGCGTCCATGCCGACCCAGCTCGGCGGCGTATCCTTGTCGACGAACTTCGGGTCGAGCGCCTCGACACCCTTCGGCTGGTAGGGCTCCAGCATGCCTTCGGTCTTGAGGAGAAGCAGCGAGGTGGCGGCGAGCCCCCAGACGACGTCGGCCTGCGGATTGTCTTTTTCGGCGAGCAGTTTTGCCGTCATGACACCAGTGGAATCGCGCACCCAGTTGATCTTGATATCCGGGTGAGCCTTCTCGAATGTGGCCTTGTAGCGGTCAAGGTCGACGGCCTCGACGGCGGTATAGACAGTCAGCTGGGTTTCAGCGAAAGCAATGGCGGGAAGCACGGCCGAAGCGGCGCCGGCAAGCACAAGCAGCATGCGTTTGTTCATGTTGAAGTTCTCCTCTGAAGTCCTGGAAAAACCGGGGAAGCGCGGCGGGCAATCTTGATGCTGCCCTGTAGTTGTCGGCTTCGGGAAACATTCTGCGCAGCGGTTTCCGGTAAGTAAAATTTATTATTCTTATCGTTCAGAAGATAAAAACTATGGATGCGCTGCTGCAAAACGAGGCAAGTCGGCCGGAAGACGATGAAGCCATGAGCAACCTCCAGTACAGCTTCACACGCCCTGCAAAATGAAGAGGCAGATCTACGATTGCGCTTGAGACCGGTTGCTGCGACGGCACGGCAGACAACAAAAAAGGGAGCCGCTAACGCGGCTCCCAGAGGGGTGAATCTGCGGGGGAAACGCGTCAGATCACCATGGCAAGGAGAAGGTCTTGACGTTGGTAAAGCTCTTCATCGCCTCGATGACGCCTTCCTTGTAGCCGTTGCCCGAATCCTTGATGCCGCCGAAGGGGCTCATCTCGATGCGATAGCCCGGAACTTCCCAGATGTTGACCGTGCCGACCTTCAGGCCCGCGATGTACTTCTGCATCCGCCGGAAGTCGTTGGTGCAGACGCCGGACGAGAGACCGAAGGCGGTCGAGTTCGACAGCGCGATCAGCGCGTCGTCGTCATCGGGCGCACGCACGATCGGTATGATCGGCGCGAAGGTTTCCTCCATCACCAGTTCGCTCGAATGCTTGACCCGATCAACCACGATCGGCGGCAAGAGCGCGCCCTTTCGACCGGGGTTGTAGAGAATTTCTGCGCCCTCTTCCGCTGCCTTGTACACGCGCTGCTCGAAGACTTCCGCCGCGCGTGCGTGGACGACCGTGCCGAGTTCGGTCGCGCGATCCATCGGATCGCCGAACTTCAGCTTCTTCGCCCGCTCCAGCACCAGCGGCACGAAACGATCAGCGACGCTTTCCTGGCAAAGGATGCGCTTCACCGCCGTGCAGCGCTGGCCGGAATTCTTCGTCGCGCCGGCAACGGCCAGATCTGCCGCCTTGGCGAGATCGGCGTCCGAGAGATCGTTGAGAATGATCAGCGGGTCGTTGCCGCCCAGCTCCAGAATCTGCCGCTTGTAGTGGGCGTGCGCGGCGATCAGCTTGCCCACCGGAACGCTGCCGGTAAACGTGATAAGGTCGAAATTCGGGTTGGTGATCATCTCCATGCCGATATCGGCGGGCCAGCCGGTCACGACCGAGAGCATTTCCGGTGGCAGGCCGGCCTCATAGAGAATGTCGGCAAAGATGAGCGCCGTCATCGGCGTCAGTTCTGTCGGCTTGAGCACCACGCAATTGTTCGTTGCAACCGCCGGCGCCACCTTGTGCGCCACCATGTTGAGCGGGTGGTTGAACGGCGTGATCGCCGAAATGGCGTTGAGCGGTTCGCGCGTGGTGAAGATCTTGCGCGCCTTGCCATGCGGGGTGAGGTCGCAGGAGAAGATCTCGCCGTCATCATGGATGCACATCTGACCAGACAGCGTCAGCACGTCGAAGGCACGGCCAACTTCATAGAGCGAGTCCTGCTTGGAGATACCGAGCTCCAACGTGATCAGGTCGGAGATCTCCTCCTTTCGGGCGACGAGCAGGTCCGCGGCCTTGAGCAGGATGCGCTGGCGCTCGTAGCGCGTCAGCTTCGGCTGATAGGCCGCCGCGATCTCGAAGGCCTTGCGGGCATGCTCGGCGTTGCCGGCCGGTACCGTGCCGATCACGGCATCGTTGAAGGGGTAGCGCACCTCGATGCGCCCTTCGGTATCGACCGCCTTGCCGGCGATCCGCATCGGCTCGTGGCGAATGGCGAATGTCGTTTCCACCTTGGTCATTGCTGCCTCCCTAGTGCGCCGTCTGTGCTGCTGCGACGAGCGCGTAGAAAAACGCATCGAAATTGCGCAGGGTGCCGGCCGTCAGAAGTTCGGGCAGCTTGCGGTTGGCGATGAACGGCACTTCCTGTTCTGTGAGACCGCCATGCGAACGCAACGGCTCGTTCAATGCCGCGAGATCGTGGCGGTGCTCGCTGGTGCCGAGCGTCTTGTTCTCGGTCGAGATCAATACGAGATCGCCGATGCGGTCGTCAGGCAGTTCGAAGCGCACGCAGGCTTCCGGGCGCGTAAGGACGACATCGATACCCTCGATCGCCTTCAGGCGCTCAATGATCTCTTCCTTGTCGGCACCTTCAGGCAGATAGGCCGTGGCAAAGGATCCGAGCGCGCCGTGATGCACGACATAGGGGTCGGTGATCGGCAGGATGACGCGGGCGGCATCCTTGCCGAGCCATTGGTCGAGCAGGTCCTGGACGTAGACGACATCAGGCGAACCATCCGCCTTGTGCTTCGGCTTCATGCCGTGGTCGGCCGTGACGATGATCGCCGCACCCAGCGCGTCAAGTTCGGTCAGGTACTTGTCGAACATCTCATAGAAGGAATTGGCCTGCGGCACGCCCGGCGCATATTTGTGCTGCACGTAGTCGGTGGTCGTCAGATACATGACATCAGGCCGGAATTCCTTGAGCAGCTTGACGCCGGCGGCAAAGACGAACTCGGAGAGATCCGCCGAATAGACTTCCGGCACCGGGCGGCCGAGCCAGGCCGAGGCGTTGTCGAGACCGTTTTCCGCCTTGGTCGTCTTGTCGGACTTTTCCGAGGAGAAGCAGATCGCCCTGCCCTCGTCGAACTTGAGGCCGTGGCCGAGCAGCGCCCTGAGCTTGTCCTTGGCCGTCACCACGGCCACCTTCGCGCCGGCATCGTAGAACGCCTTGAAGATCGTCGGGGCGCGCAGGAAGCGCGGGTCGTTCATCATCACTTCGTTGCCGGTCTGCGGTTCGTAGAGATAGTTGCCGCAGATGCCGTGGATCGCCGGCGGCCGGCCGGTGGCGATGGAGAGGTTGTTCGGGTTGGTGAAGCTTGGGATGACGCTGAGCGCTGTGCGCTCCGTCCCGGTCTTGCGGATGCGCTCGAGCGTCGGCATCAGCCCGGCCTTGATGGCTTCGTCGAGATAGGCCGGCTCGCAGCCGTCGAGGCAGATGGCGATGGCCGGGACCTTCGGCCAGGGATAGGTGCGGCGGTTGGCGGTGACGGTGATCTTGGACATCTGGTTCATCGTAATTTCCTCGGGTTCAGGCGGCGAGATGGCGGCGTTCTTCAAGGGCGACGGCCGGGGGAGCGGCGCTGTCGACGCCCATTTCGGAGAGTGAGTAGCGGGCGGCTTCGACCACGCGGCGCATGACATGCTCGTCCATGCGGCCGATGCAGCCGACGCGGAAACTGTCGACCACGGTCAGCTTGCCGGGATAGATGATGAAACCCTTGTCCTTCATCAGGTCGTAGAAGCGATCGAAAGCGAAGGCAGGATGAGCCGGGCTGAAGAAGGTGACGATGATCGGCGACAGCCACTGGTCGGCAAGCAGCGTCTCGAAGCCGGCCTCACGCATGCCGGCGACCATGACGTCGCGGTTGCGGGCATAGCGGGCTCCACGGCCGGCGACACCACCCTCTTCCCGATGCAGACGCAAGGCTTCCAGGAAGGCCGCGACCACATGGGTCGGCGGTGTGAAGCGCCACTGGCCCGTCTTGTTCATGTAGTCCCACTGGGCATGCACATCGAGGCTCAGCGAATGGCTGCGCCCCTTTACGGCCTCCAGCTCGCTCTTGCGGGCGATGACGAAGCCGAAGCCGGGCACACCCTCGATGCACTTGTTGGCGGAAGAAACGATCGCCTCGTAGCGGAAATCGCCAATGCCGGCCGGCACCGCGCCGAAGGCACTCATGGAATCGACCAGCAACTTGCGGCCGCGGGAGTAGACCGTGTCGGAAATCTCCTTCAGCGGATTGAGGATGCCGGAGCTCGTCTCGCAATGGACGACCACGACGTGGGTGATATCAGGGTCGGCATCGAGTGCCGCTGCAACCTCCGGACCGCGCGGCGGCATGTAGTCACCCTTGTCGATCGTCACATGATCGCGACCGAGATAAGAGAGCGTCTGGGCGATGCGCTTGCCATAGGCGCCGTTCATCAGCACCAGCACCTTGCCGTCCTTCGGGACGAAGCTGCCGAGCATCGCCTCGACCGAAAACGAGCCGCTGCCCTGCATCGGCACGCAATCGAACTCACCCTTGGCATCGCCGGCAATCTCGAGCAGTTCCTGGCGGAGCTTGGCGGTCATTGCCCGGAAATCGCCATCCCAGGACCCCCAGTCCCGCAGCATGGCTTCCTTGACCTGATAGGCCGTCGTCAGCGGGCCGGGCGTCAAGAGATAAGGCTCGCCGAGTCTCGGCATTTCCAGGGGCGCGATGGTTCTGTCAGAAGCGGTGTTTGGCATTGTCCGTCCTCGCGGTTGGCGTGTTCGAGAACGACAATGGGGCGGAAACATATATCTGTAAAATCGTTCTTTTGTATCAATCTATCGTTTCAATTTATACATCTAGGCAGCGGGCACGAGCCGGCTTTCCAGAAGGTCTCCGCTCTCGCGCAGCCGCGGATAGGCCATGGTCGTCACCAGCGAATTGACCTCCTTCAGCGCCCGAACGATCTCGAGATGCATGTCGCTCGACAGGATGCTGGTCGCCACACCTTGGCGAAGCCGTTCAAGATGGCATTTGCTGCTTTCTTCGACCAGGCGACGCACATGCTCCTTCTGCCGAACCATTTCGCGCGCGATCACCGGATCGGGGGAGACAAGAAGATTAGCGGCAAGCCTAACGTTGGAAGACACGGCCGCGTGCAGCAAGGTGAGTTCACGCCATCCCTCCTGCGAGAACGTGCCTGCGCCCGCAAGCCGCTCCTCGGCCATCTGTAAAAGGCTCTTTGCGACGACGTCGCCGGCATATTCGAGATGGATCGCCGCCTCCGTGAGTTCGATGCCGCGTCGCGATTGGTCTTCGGTCAGGATGCCGCGATTGACGGCGGCGATGTAGAGCTTGATTGCGCTGTGGGCCAGGTGGATGTCGCCAGCGCGTGAATGACCGTCATGACGGGCTCCAGCATCCGGGCGATGAGATTGCCCATGTGGAGCACCTCGCGCGCCGCAGCCGCGAGCGCCTGCGCCGGCTTGTCGATCAGCGCCGGGTCAAGGGCGCTGACATGAGCCGTACGATCATTGGCACCGGCGGCCTCCGGCAAAAGCAGCCGAACGAGGCGCGCCATCGGGCCGCAGAAGATCACCCCGACGAGAACCAGGGCTGCGTTGAAGAGCACATGCAGATTGACGAGCTTGCCGGCCACCGTCTCACCCGGAAGCCAGTCAAATGGAGAATGCAGCGCAAAGAGGCCAAAGATCATCGCACCGAACAGGGCACGGAAGAGGAGATTTCCAAGCGGCAGGCGCCGGCCTTCGACCGGCAGGCCACGGGTCAGCCAGAGCGCGATGAGCCCGCCGCCGATGTTGACGCCGAGTACCAAGGGAATGCCTACGTCCAGGGGCACGATGCCCTTCACGGCAAAGGTCAGGATCAGCAGGATCGCGGCGACGCTGGAGTGCAGCGCCCAGGTGAAGAGGGCGGCAAGGATCATCACCGTCAGCGCATCCTTGCCGACAAAGGCGACGACGGAAGGCAGCAGCGGACTTTGCGAAAGCGGCTGCGTCGCATGGCTGATCATCTGCAGCGAGAGCAGCAGCAGACCGATACCGAGCACGGCGCGGCCTCCTTCGACGGTCTTGCGGGTCGATGCCTTCAGATGGGCAAGACCACCAACGGCGATGAGAAGCGGTGCCAGCCAGTGCAGGTCGAAGGACAGGATCTTGACGACGAGCGCCGAGCCGAGATCGGCACCCAGCATCACCGCCAGACCGGTATCAAGCGCCAGTGCGCCACTAACGGCAAAGCCGGCGGCAAGCATGGCGACCGCCGTCGAGCTTTGCAGGGCAATGGCAACAGCACAGCCGCAGATGGCTGCCCGTGGTCGTCCCCCCGCACCGCCGACGGTGCGCGAAACGATGTCGCCTGCCGCGGTCTCGACGCCCTTCTTCACGAGACTGACGGCGTAGAGCAAAAGGACAGTGGCGGCGGCAAGCTCGAGGGCGACAGCCGGGAGGTTCATGGGCGCGCTCCGGAAAGAGATGCAATCCGAAAACTATCCGCTGCCACTTTACATAAATCAAATCGTTCGTTTTAATCAAACCATAGATCAAATCTATTCAAAAGGCGTCGTACGCATGCGCTATGTCCAGCTTCGCGCCTTCCACAATGTGGCCATCCATGGTGGCTTCTCGCGCGCAGCCGAAGCCCTCTTCCTCACCCAGCCCGCCGTCTCGGATCAGGTGCGCAAGCTCGAAGAGGAATACGATGTCCTCCTCTTCAACCGGAACAAGAAGCAGGTGACGCTGACCCAGGCCGGCCAGCAGCTTCTCGAAGTCACGCGTCGCATGTTCGATGTCGAGCAGCAGGCACTGGATCTTCTCTCGGAATCGCGGGCGCTCAGGGCCGGAAAGCTTCGCATCGTAGCCGACGCCGCCCACCATTTGCTGCACATCCTCGCCGCCTTCCGGCGCACCTATCCGACGGTGCAGGTCTCGATCGATTCCGGCAACACCGAAACGGTCATCACCAGTCTGCACGCCTATGAGGCGGATATCGGCGTTCTCGGAGAAATCCCGCAATCGAGCGACTTCGACATCCTGAAACTCAACTCCACGCCGATCATCGCGTTTGCCAGCCGCGACTACCCGCTCGCGGGCCGGAAAACGGTTACCCTCGCCGAGCTTGCCGGACACCCGCTCGTCATGCGCGAGCAGGGTTCCAAGACGCGGCAGAAGCTCGAGGCGATGGCCCAGCAATGCGGCGCGTCTCTGACGCCGCTCATCGAAGCCGAGGGACGCGACGCCGTACGCGAGATCGTTGCGGCAGGCGGCGGTGTCGGCTTCGTTTCCTCGGCCGAATTCGGCCAGGACAGCCGCCTTGTTCCCATCCGGATCGACGCGCCGGAGATGCTGATGGATGAAGCACTGATCTGTCTGCGCGAGCGCAGCAACGGCAAGCTCGTCAGCGCCTTCTTCGACATCGCCCGCAAACTGGCGCACCGGGCGACCTAGGCTGCGGCGAGTCCCGGCACAACACTGCCGAACGACGGGCTGGCGCGCGATCCATACTTATCCACGCGAAGCCTGAACGACGGTGACGGCGATCATGTGGAACACGTCATCGGCATTGCACCCACGCGAGAGATCGTTGGCGGGCTTGGCGAGCCCCTGCAGGATCGGGCCGATGGCGGTGGCGCCGCCAATCCGCTGGGCGATCTTGTAGCCGATGTTTGCCGCATCGAGGTTCGGGAAGACGAAGACATTGGCCTCGCCATGAAGGGCCGAGTTGGGTGCCTTGGCCGCGCTGACGGCCTCGACGAAGGCGGTGTCGAACTGCAACTCGCCGTCGATCACCAGCCCTGGCGCGGCCGCATGCGCGAGCCGCGTCGCCTCCACCACCTTGGAAACGCGTTCATGCGCGGCACTGCCGGCGGTGGAGAACGAGAGCATCGCCACCTTCGCCGACTTGCCGGAAAGCGCCTCGAAAGAACGCGCCGAAGTCACGGCGATATCGGCCAGGCCCGCCGCGTCCGGGTCCACCACCAGCCCGCAATCGGCAAAGACGAAAGCGCCCTTCTTGGCGTGGTGCGGTGCGCACAGCATCATCAGGAAGAAGCTCGACACTAGGCCGACATCCGGTGCGCGGCCAATGGACTGGAGTGCGGCGCGTACCGTATCGGCGGTGGTCGCGATAGCGCCTCCGACTGTTCCATCGGCCTCATCCTCACGCACCATCATGGCGGCAAAGACGAGCGGTAATCGCACGGCCGCGGCCGCCGCCGCCTCGTCAACGCCTTTGTTGCGGCGCAGCGCGTGGTAGGCCGCGACGAGGCGCGGCGTCAGCGCGGACGAAGTGGGATCCTCGATGCGGACTTCGCACAACTGGCCACCGGCCGCCCGCAGCCGCTCCTCGACCAAGTTTCGATCACCAATCAGGGTGATCTCCGCAATACCGGCCCGAACGGCGCGCAGTGCACCTTCGACGATACGCGGGTCCTCCCCCTCGGCGAGCACGATATGGCGCGGTACGGCCTTGGCGGCTTCGAGAATGCGGTCGAGCGGTTTCATCAGGCGTGCCCCAGATAGTGAATGCCGACGAGGATGAAGAGGGCGATGAACACGGTTTCGGCGACGATCAGCGCGACGGCATCGCCGCCGACGTCGAGCACACGGCGAAGCGAGGTGCGCATGCCGACGGCGACGATGCCGGCGAGCAGCGCCCAACGCGACGTCTCCATGCCGGCCTTGGCGACCATTTCCGGAACGAAACCGAAAGAATTCATAGCCGCAAAGATCAGGAAGGCGACAACAAAGCCCGGCAGCAGCGGCGGGCGCTTGCCGGTCTCGCCTTCCGGCTGCGGCACTTTGCGCAGCGACAGCGAGAAGATGAGGACGACGGGCGCCAGCATGGTGACGCGGATCAGCTTGACGAGTGTCGCCGTTTCGCCCGCCTCCGGCGAGACCGAGAAGCCGGCGCCGACGACCTGGGCGACGTCATGGATGGTGCCTCCGAAGAAGATGCCGGTGGCGCGCGCATCGAGCACCAGGGTCTGCGCAAGGATCGGATAGGCGATCATCGCAAGCGTCGAGAGCACCGTGACCGACAGCACGGTGAAGATCAGGTTGCGCTCGGAGAACTCGTTCTTCGGCAGCACCGCTGCGATCGCCATGGCCGCCGACGCACCGCAGATGGCAACCGAGCCGCTGGTGATAAGCGCAAGCCGCCAGCCGCGACCGAGCAGTTTTGCGGCAAGCAGTCCGAAGCCGATGGTCGCGGCGATGGCCGAGATGAGCAGCAGGATCGTGCTTGCGCCAAGCCCGATCAGCAAATCGACGCTGATGCGCATACCGAGCAGCGCCACGCCGATGCGCAGCACCTTCTTGGCACAGAAATCGATGCCGACGACGCAGCGCCCTTCCTCTGACAGGAAGTGAAAGGCGATACCGAGCAGCAGCGCCATCAGCATGGCCGGCGCGCCGTAATGGTCGGAGAGAAACTGGGCGGCGACGGCCACCGCCGCGGTAACGGCAAAGCCCGGCCAATAGGCTGCAAAGCCGGAGGGCACGCTTCGGAAGCGTTCGTGGACGGAGGCGACGAAGGTCATGGTTCTGTTCCGGTCATTTGCGGGAGGCTTCGCTCCGCCCGGGGGCACCGGGCGGAGCTTGTTTTAGAACGAGGGATCAGGCCCGCTTCTGCGGGCGCATGTCGGCGCGGTCGATGCCGGCAACCGGCACCGGCTTCTTCATCGCGTCGCGGCGGAAGGGTTCGCCGAGCTCCTGGTTGAGGATGACTTCGATGAAAGTCGTCACGCCGTTCTTCTGGTCAGTGATCGCCGTGGACAACGCCTCGGTCAGTGCTGCCGTGTTGTCGACCGCAACCCCCTTCAGCCCGCAGCCTTCTGCCACCTTGGCGTAGGAGAGATTGGGGTTGAGCTCGGTGCCGACGAAGTTGTTGGCGTACCAGAGCGTCGTGTTGCGCTTTTCAGCACCCCATTGGTAGTTGCGGAAGATAACCATTGTGATCGCCGGCCAACCCTTGCGACCGATCGAGCCCATTTCGTTCATGGAGATACCGAAGGCACCGTCACCGGCAAAGCCGACGACCGGCACATCAGGGCAACCGATTTTGGCGCCGACGATCGACGGGAAGCCATAGCCGCAGGGCCCGAACATGCCCGGAGCGAGATACTTCCGGCCGGCTTCGAAGGTCGGATAGGCGTTGCCAATGGCGCAGTTATTGCCGATGTCGGTGGAGATGATCGCCTCCTTCGGCAGGGCCGCCTGGATTGCCCGCCAGGCCTGGCGCGGCGACATCCGGTTCGGCTCGCGCGAACGCGCGCTTTCGTTCCATTCCGTGCCCGGATCGTCGTCCTCGTGGTCCATCGAGGAAAGCTGCTGCTGCCAGGCAGAGCGGGTCTGGTGGATCGCAGCCTTGCGTTCCTCGCGGCCGGCATCACCGGCAGTCGGCGAGAGCAGTTCCAGGATCTGGCGGGCGACCTGCTTGGCATCGCCACAGATGCCGACCGACACCTTCTTGGTGAGGCCGATCCGGTCGGCGTTGATGTCGACCTGGATGATCGAAGCGTTCTTCGGCCAATAGTCGATGCCGTAGCCCGGAAGCGTCGAGAAGGGATTGAGCCTCGTGCCGAGCGCCAGCACGACGTCGGCCTTGGAGATCAACTCCATCGCCGCCTTCGAACCGTTATAGCCGAGCGGGCCGACCGCAAGACGATGGCTGCCCGGGAAGGCATCATTGTGCTGGTAGCCGCAGCAGACCGGCGCGTCGAGCCGTTCGGCAAGCTTCATGGAATCGGAGATGGCATTGCCGATGACGACGCCGGCACCGTTGAGGATAACGGGGAACTTTGCCTCGGATAGCAACTTGGCCGCTTCCGCGATCGCCTGCGGGCCGCCGGCCGGGCGCTCGAAGCGAACGATCGCCGGCAGGTCGACATCAATCACCTGGGTCCAGTAGTCGCGCGGGATGTTGATCTGCGCCGGGGCACAGCCGCGCCAGGCCTTTTCGATGACGCGGTTCAGGACTTCGGGTATACGCGACGGATCGCGCACTTCTTCCTGGTAGCAGACCATTTCCTCGAACATCGCCATCTGGTCGACCTCCTGGAAACCGCCCTGCCCGATCGTCTTGTTGGCGGCCTGCGGCGTCACCATCAGAAGCGGCGTATGATTCCAGTAGGCGGTCTTGATCGCGGTAATGAAGCCGGTGACGCCAGGGCCGTTCTGGCCGATCGCAACCGACATCGTGCCTGTCGCGCGGCTGAAGCCGTCAGCCATCATGCCGGCATTGGTCTCATGGGCGCAGTCCCAGAACTTGATGCCGGCCTTCGGGAACAGGTCCGACACCGGCATCATGGCCGAGCCGATGATGCCGAAGGCATGTTCGAGGCCATGCATCTGCAAGACTTTGACGAAGGCTTCCTCGGTGGTCATTTTCATGGGGATGGTTCCTTTCCTGGTATTATTTCAAAGTGTTAGAGGATCTCGTCGCGGAGGTAGTACCAGCGGTACATTCCCCATTGGCCGAGCCGTCGGAACGGCGTCAGAAGCCCATGACCCGGTAGGGGCGAAGTGAAGATGGGAAGGTCGAGGCCGCCGCCTTTGCCAGCGACCATCTGGGCCATGCGGCGGCCGGCCTGGGCGGAATACATGACGCCGTTGCCACCATAGCCCATGGCATAGAACAGCCTCTGTGCCGGGTCCGGCTGGAAGATGCGCGGCATCATGTCGTGGCTGACATCCACCCAGCCCCACCAGGAGTAGTCTATATCGATGCCGCGAAGCGCCGGGAACTTGCGGTAGAGGCCGGCAAGCAGCAGTTCGAGATGTTTCGGATTGCTCGCGTCGCGCCCGGTAATGGCGCTGCGGCTACCGATCTGCACCCGTCCGTCCGGCAGCATGCGATAGTAGTGGCGGAGCGTTCGCGTATCGGTGAGCGGGATGCGCGCCTTGAAGTTCAGCGCCTGCTGCTCGCTCTTCGTGAGCGGCCGCGTGACGATCGAGTTCGACAGGATCGGCATCAGCCGATGGCGGGTAAGTGCGTTCATGCCCGGCGATGTGTAGCCGGCCGTTGCGATGCAGACGGCACGAGCCCGCACCGTTCCGCCAGGCGTGGTCAGGTAATGCACGCCGCCCTTGGCAGTGCAGCTCAGCACCGGGCTCGACGTGTGCACTTTCGCGCCCAGCTTGCGAGCAAGTCTCAGATAGCCGAAGGCGAGCTTGGCCGCATGGATACCCATGCCGTCGGGCTCGTACATGGCGCCGCGCGCTTCCTCGTCACGGACGAAATCGCGGTGGATCTCGTCGCGCGATACCATGCGGGCACGGTAGCCGAAGGTATCGTTGAGGACGCGGGCCTCGTTTTCCAGCGCCGGCAGCATCTTGTCACGATGGGCGATGTAGAGATGGCCGCCATCCTGCGGGTCGCAGTCGATTTCCGGCTCGCGGATCAGCGAGCGAAAGAGGTCGAAGCCCTCGGAAATCTCCGCGTGCATTTTCCGCGCAACGTCAACGCCCCAGCGGGCGATCCATTGCGAGCGCTTCAGGCGACCGGCGGAGATCTGCGCCTGTCCACCGTTGCGCGTGCTGCAGCCCCAGGCAACGCCATTGGCCTCCAGCACAGTGGCCTTGATGCCGTGCTCGCGCGCCAGATGGATGGCGCAGGAGAGACCGGTATAGCCCGATCCGATGATCGCGACATCGACATCGATGTCCCGCGTGACCGGGCCGTCGTCCTCCGGCTCCGGCCCGGCGGTGCCGATCCAGTACGTCGGCGCATAGTCCTTGCCTCGACCGGGGCTGCGGTCATGGTTGGGGTCATAGGCGGGATCGAACGGCTGCCTTGCAGTCTTCAGAGAAGTGGCGTGCAGTTGCATGGCTCTTGCTCCAGGCCATCAGTAGCGGGGCTGCAGGACCGGGCGGTTCTTGCGGAACGCCTGCTTGCGCACGATCTTGCCGTTGCGGAAGGTGAAGAGGTCACAGCCCTCGGCCTCGACGCGGCTGCCATCGGCGGCCGTGCCGGAGAAGGTCCATTCGGAGACGCCCCTGTCCCCCTGGACGAAGTGGCTGTGGTTGCCCCACTCGGCGTCCGGCATCGACTTCCACACGCCACTGAAGGCGTCGGCGATCGGACCGGGGCCGACGAACCGGTTGCCGTAGACCTCCGGGCCGCCGACTGCGTTGAACACGCAATCGGTGGCGAAGAAGTGCATGACGCCATCGATGTCGTGCCGGTTGAAGGCATCGAACAAGGTTTTGAGATCGGTCGCCGTCAGTGTCATGGTCCTGTCCTTTGGCTAGTCGCAAGGCATGGCTTCGCCGGAGACGGGAGATGCCGTCTTCAAAAGGCTGCCAGGCCGAATTCAGATGAGGGGTTGGGTGCGGCCGCTGGTTAGAGGCGGCCCTTCCAGGGGATCAGCGCCTTTTCGAGGTAGCGGATCAAGAGATCGAAGGCGAAGGCGAAGATGCCGATGATGAAGATGCCCATGATCACCGTATCGCTTTCGAGGTTCTCGGCCGCGTTCAGAACCATGAAGCCGAGGCCTCGGTTGGCCGCCACCATTTCCGCCGCAACCAGGGTCGTCCAGCCGACACCGATGCCGATGCGCATGCCGGTGAAGATCTCGGGCAAGGCGGCCTTCATGATCACCTGACTGATGACCTGCCCGCGGGTGGCGCCCATCGCATAGGCCGCATGAATCTGCTCGGTGGAGACCGAACGCACCCCTGCCCTTGCGGCGATCGCCATCGGCGCAAAGATCGCCAGATAGATCAGGAACACCTTCGGGAACTCGCCGCTGCCGAGCCAGATGATGACACGCGGCAGGTAGGCAAGCGGCGGCAGCGGCCGGTAGAATTCGATGATCGGATCGAACAGACCACGCACGAAGCGGTTGACGCCCATCAGCACACCGATCGGCACGGCCGTTACCAGCGCCAAGAGGAAGGCGCCGAAGACGCGGCCGATGCTGGCGAGCGTATGCTGTATCAGCGTCGAGTTCGAAACACCGTCGGTCATCGCCAGCATGAACTTGTCCCAGACCGCCAGCGGCGACGGCAGGAAGAGCGGCTTGACCCAACCGGCCTCCGTTACGGTGAACCAGAGGGCAACGATGACGACCGTCGTTGCGAAGCTGATCAGGCCGCTGCTGCCGTCACCGGGAGCACCGAAGATCTTGCCGGCCTTGACGGGCTTGGCGCGTGTCACTCTGTCAAGCATGGGCCACCTCCGGGTTGCCGGACGCACGTTCGTCGCCGTAGATGATGCCGAGCACCTCCTCGCGCATGCGGATGAATTCCGGGCTGGACTTGATCGCACGGGCATTACCTTCGGCGAGGAACCGCTTGTTGAAGTTGAGCTCGTAGGTGTGGGTGATACGGCCCGGACGCGGCGACATGACGATCAGCCGCGAGCCGAGGAAAAGAGCCTCCTCGACGCTGTGGGTGATGAAGAAGAACATCTTGTTGGTGAGATGCCAGACCTTGAGCAGCAGTTCCTGGATCGTCTCGCGCGTCAGCGCGTCGAGTGCTGCCATCGGCTCATCCATCAAGAGCATGGCCGGGTCGCAGGTCAGTGCCCTGGCAATACCGACGCGCTGCTGCATGCCGCCCGACAGGTGATAGATCATGTGGCGGTGAAAGTCTTGCAAGCCGACCAAGGCGAGGTTCTTGGTCGCCAGATCGCGCCGGGTCGCCTTGTCGACGCCGCGAAGCTTGAGGCCGAATTCGGTGTTTTCCATCACGTTGAGCCACGGCAGAAGCGCGTGCTTCTGGAAGACCACGCCGCGTTCGGCGCCCGGCCCGTTGACCCGATGGTTTCCGAGAGTGATGTCGCCTTCCGAGGGGGCCATGAAGCCCGCCATCAGGTTGAGCAAGGTCGTCTTGCCGCAGCCCGAGGCGCCGAGAGCGACGACGAAGTCGCCACTGTTGATGGTCAGATTGACGCCTTTGAGGGCGATGATCGCCTGGTCCGAGTAAAGGCCCGGGTAGGTCAGACTGATGTTCCTGACGCTAAGTGTTTCCATGAGAAATGCCTCCCTGCACCTCGGTCACGGGTCGATGATGGTGCGCCGTCCGCTCCTCAGGGACGGCGCAATCTGCAGGGTATCCTATTGCGCCTGCGCCGCAGCCTTCGCGAAGTTGGCGTTGACGAAGGGCGCATAGTCGTCGAGCGATTGGCTGATCTGTTTCTGTTCGACGAGGAATTTTGCGCTCTCGCTGAGCGCGCGGGTGGCGCCGCCACCGAGCCAGACGTCTGATGCCTGATCCTCCGCGTTCGGGAACGCGAGGAGACGCAGCGCCTCCACCGTGCTTGGACCGTCGCCGCCGATCAGCTTGACGATGCCCTGGACCTGGGCTGAGTCTTCCGTCCAGGCCGCCTTGTTGGCATTGTAGTCGGCATAGGCTTGCGTCAGGACCTTGGTGAAGGCCTCCATGAGCTTCGGATTTTCCTCTGCCCACCCCTTGGAGACCACCAGCCCGTCGAAGGTCGGCACGCTTGCCGCACCGATGACCTCGGAATCCGAGATTGTCTTGCCGGTCTTCTGGATCTCGGAAAGGGCCGGCGGCCAGACATAGGCCGCATCGATATCGCCGCGCTGCCAGGCCGCCACGATCTGCGGCGGCTTCAGATTGAGGATTTCCACCTCGCGCGGATCGACGTTCCAGATCTTGTTCATGCCAACCAGCAGGTGGAAGTGCGACGTGGAGACGAAAGGCACGGCGACCTTCTTGCCCTTGAGGTCGGCAGGCGTCTCGATACCTGAGCCCTGACGCGCGACAAGCGCCTCGGACTGGCCGATATTGTCGAGGATCCAGAAGAGTTGCAGGTCAACGCCTCGTGTCGCGGCCGACGCTGTACCGGTCGAACCGAGAACGCCGATCGGCACGTCACCTGAGGCGAGCGCCGTCGTGATGTCACCGGCGGAGCTGAACTGGCGCCAGTCGATCGTGTAACCAACCTCCTTGGCAGCCGCGTCGAAACGGCCGTCGGCGATCGCGGCCACGAACGGGCCGACGATCTGCTGATAGCCGACGACGAGCTTCGTCTCCGCGTAAGCCGCACTGGATGCGGCAAGGCCAGCCACGATGCTGGCGGCAGCCGCAAGTCGTTTGAAATGTCCGTATGGCATTCTTCGTTCCTCCTCGTTGATTATTGATTGGCCAGTTTTTCCGGTCTTGTTGAGGACGATAAAGGCGCATGGCGGCTTGCGTTATATCCAGTCTGGAAGTTGAATAGATCCAGATTGGTGTGACCGAGGGCCGGCACGTGCGCATGAACGTTTCCGAAACGATCTTCTTCATCGATCGCGAAAGCGGGATCGGCTTACAGGCGCAGTTGCGCGAGACCGTCGTTTCGGCCGTGCTCGCCGGCCGGGTACAGCCAGGGGCGCACCTGCCTTCGACGCGCAAGCTCGCCGACTATCTTCGCATTTCGCGCATCACGGTGACGCTCGCCTACCAGGAACTGATCTCCCAGGGCTATGTGGAAGCCGTCAACCGCAGTTCCTATCGCATCACCGACAACCCGCCCGGCAGAGACTTTGAAAGCGACCGTCCATCCGGCGGCAGCACCCCGGTGGACTGGAGCAGCAAGATCAAGATGAGCTTTGGCGTCGTGCGGCAGATCCCCAAGCCGCTGGACTGGCGACGCTACCCCTACCCGTTTCTCTATGGCCAGATGGACCCGACGCTGTTCGACCTCAATGCCTGGCGTGACTGCGCCCGTCGGGCGCTCGCCCGCGAGGATTTCGTCCTGATGGCGAGCGACTTTGCCGCCGCCGACGATGTGCGCCTCGTCAACTACATCTGCTCACGCACACTGCCGCGCCGCGGGATCCACGCCACGCCGGACGAAATCCTCGTCACCGTCGGCGCCCAGAATGCCCTTTGGATCGTAACCCGGCTGATCCTGGAGAAGGGCTCCGCCGCGGCCTGCGAAAATCCGTGCCATCCCGATATCAGCGCGTCGCTCTTGCTCAGCGGTGCGAAAGTCACCACGGTCGACGTAGACAGCGAAGGCCTGTCGCCGGATGCCTTGCCGGAAAACATCGACGCGGTTTTCGTGACGCCGAGCCACCATTCGCCGACGGGCGCGACGATGCCGATCGATCGGCGCACGCGGCTGCTGCAGGCGGCAGAGGAAAAGGACTTCGTCATCGTCGAGGACGACTACGAGTTCGAGATCAGCTATCTCGCGCCACCTTCTCCGGCGCTGAAAGCCTTGGACCCCTCCGGCCGCGTGCTCTACATCGGCAGCTTCTCCAAATCGCTGTTTCCCGGGCTCCGCCTCGGCTACCTCGTCGCGCCCGCGCCGTTCATCCGCGAGGCCCGAGCGCTGCGCTCGCTCATGCTGCGGCATCCGCCGGGCCATCTGCAACGCACCGCGGCCTATTTCCTGGCGCTCGGCCACTATGACGCCGTTCTGCACCGCATGCGTACGGAGTATCACAAGCGCCACGTGATCATGGCGGAGTCGCTGCGCAGGGCGAACCTGAAGGTAGCAGGCTCCTCGACCTTCGGCGGCACCTCGTTCTGGATGGAAGGACCGGAGGGGCTGGACGCAGATCGGCTGGTCAGCGATCTGCGCCAGGATGGCGTGCTGATCGAAGCCGGTTCGCCCTTCTTCCCCCGGAGCGACCAGCCCTGTCGCTATTTCCGCATGGGCTATTCGTCGATCCCCGGCGCGCGCATCCCGGAAGGCGTTGCACGCGTGCGGGCACGTATCGATCTTCTTTCAGACGGCGGATGAGCCCCGCTGTCGATGCGGCGTCACTGGCCTGAAGGATCCCGCTGCTGGAACTATTGAACACGGCCCCGGTTGTATCCAGTCCCTCCCCGATGAGGGGCTGCATCGCGGATACGAATGGAGGCGAACAATGACTGAGCATCTCGACGAGCGCGGCGAACCGGAATCCGCAACCCATGGCGCGGAGCGAACCAAGTTTTCGGCACGCGAGGTCCGGCAGGCAGGAATGGGCGCGCGCGTCTTTCTGGTGCTCGCAGCCAGCCTCGTTTTGGCACTGGTTGCCTGGGGCGCCGTGGAATGGGGCCAGGGCGGCAATGATGACCAAACGGGTTCAGTGGAACGCACCCAGCCTACATCCGCCGAGCAGCAACCGGAAGCCGAACAGCACCCGAGCACGGACAGCCCGCAGGGCCTCGCCCCCATAGATCGCCATCCCGCCCCGCAATCCGGCACGAGCGTGCCGAGCCAGAACACCGCGCCGGATGACGCCAACAAGTAGCGATCGATCCAACCGGCGAGGCTGCGCGGCGTTATCGTGCTCGATGCCGGGCTCTCACGACGCCTGCCCACCGGATAAAACGGTTGGTTGGCCTCCTTTTCCGTGACCAAGCTACTGGACCCACTCCGGTCCACCTGCATCCACCTGCCTAGAAGCTGGATTGTTTACCGGGCCAGGCGGCAATCTCAGCCTGGCGCCGATCGAGATCTCCAAACCCCTGCGCATCAGTCCGGCCGCCAAATTCCACCGCTCCCGCGCACCGCGCGCCAATGCGATGGCGAGTTAGCGATATTCGTCAGCGGCCTCACAGGTGATGGCCGTGTGATGGAACAGTTTGGTTCAGTGCCGGTTCTGCTCCGTTCACTTCAAAGGAGCAACGAAGATGGATCACACCAATCACGTACGCCTTGGCCCCACCGAACTCACGCCCGCAGCCCTTGAGGGTGCGACGGTGTATGGGGCAGATGACGACAAGGTCGGCAAGGTGGACCACGTCCACGGCGCAGGCGCCAGCGGCACCGTTATCATTGATGTCGGCGGTTTTCTCGGTATCGGCGCAAAGCCGGTTGCGGTGCCCACGACAGATCTTGATTTCATGCGTGATGAAGACGGTGAGGTTCACGCTGTGACCACGTGGACCAAAGATCAGCTCAAAGCGATGCCCGAGCATCGCGATTGAACACAACAGCCCGGCCTCACGCCGGGCTTCTCTTTCGCCGCTTGCATTCGAAGACCTGCTGCAAGCGCTCGACATGGCCCTCCGTTTCGTCCCGATGCTTCTGGAACGCCGCTTTGCTGTCAGGCAATTGGGCGGCGCGCGCCATCTTCGGCAGCGCCTTCAGTATCTGCCTCTCCGCATAGTAGATGTCCTTAAGTCCGTCGTAGAACAGCGCCTCAAGTGTCTTCTCCGGCATAGCAAGCTCCTGTGCCATCTGATTGGAACGCCTCCAACAGTTGCAGCAATGCAAGGTTCCGGGCGGAAGCCGGAGGCAGCCAAAACCAATTAAAACCCACCGCCCGCGAGCAACTCCGCCGGGAGGCTAGTTCGAATTGAGTAACCGCTAAACCTTGACGCGAAAATGCGTCGGGCGTTCAATTTCGATTGAGGCGCAAGGCTTCGAGGCCGCCGGAGCCCCGACGATGGGAAGCGGCGGCCTCACCAATCAGGCATAACTCGATCGCCGCGACGGCTGGCGCGCGGAAGCCTACTCGGGCCAGGAACCCACCCAGAAACATTAGAATTCACTTGCGGCCCAATCCTTGCACCCTGCAACGGCTGGGCGGCGCGGATGTGGACGACGGATTGGCCAACGCCGGGGGTGGCATTAGAAACGATCGTGGTGCTGCGCCGGAGCCTCGGGGAATCGTGCGACGAGCAAGGTTGTCAGGCCGAAAGTGAGGCGTGCGGGCTCGCAGCCAGGAATTTGATCCGTTGGTATGAGTTCGGCGTGAGGGATGAACGGGAACTGGCAAAATTGATCTGTGACGACATTTCAATCTCCGACGCGTAAGCTGCGGAGATAAAAGGACATCGGCAATTGGCAATGGAGCCTAGTCCATCTGCCACATCACGCTTCGGAATTGACAAGCCCGATCGTCGCCCCAGTTCATGGAGATGGCATTAAGTGAGGTCGTGCGCAGCAACGCACAACGAACAGCAGCACTGGTCAAATGGACCCTCGGCCGGGAACGACGGCGCCCGAGCAGCCCTGTTTCCTCCATGCGCAGCTTCTGGGGCCTGTTGCTGGCCTACTGGCTTTCCGAACGCTGGCGCGAAGCCTGGGGCCTGACTTTTCTCATCCTGCTCCTCACCGGATTGTCGGCGCAAGCAAGCGTATGGTTTGCCTTGACCTCGGGCGAACTCGTCAATCGGATCGCCAATTTCCACCACCCCACCGTACCCACCACGCCATCATCCCTTCTGAGCACCGCGGGGACCTTGGCAGCAATCGCGATCACCAGGGACGCCGGGTTCACGGCGGTCCGTCATTTTTTCTCGACCACGCTCCACCGGAAATGGCGCCAGTGGCTGGACGAACGCTTCAACCGGGCGCTGCTCGATAACAACCACACCCATTTCCACCTTCAGCAGAACGGGTTTGGCACCGCGACCGAGAACGAGAGTTCATCGCCCGACAACATCGACCAGAGGGTACAGGAAGCGATTAAGGGCATGACCGGCGGTGCGATCGGTCTCGGCGTGGGCATCGCTGGCGTCGTTCTGTCGCTCGGCTTCGTCGGGCGAAAACTGATCGAAACGTCGAGCCCCGTCAGAGGGCTCGATCTCCTCGGCAGCTACGGCAGCGCGTGCCTGATGTTCCTGGCAATCGCGATCTACGTGCCGCTCAACACCTTCATCGCAGCCAAGCTCGGCAGCGTCCTCCAGGGCCTCTCCATACGCATCCAATCGGCTGAGGGCAGTTATCGCAGCGAGTTGAACCAGCTTTTGCACCGCAGTTTTCATGTCGCCGTGATCAAGGGCGAACCGGCCCAGAAGGCAGTGAACGGGCGCCGATATCGCGAGATCGACGACACCTGGGCGAGCCTCAACCGGGTAACCGCCGGCTACATGGGTTTCGAGCTGGTGCACAATTTCATCGGCTCACGCATCGTCGCCTATGCGCCGGGGCTGCTGCCCTATGTCGACAAGACGATCAGCCTTCAGGATTACGTCACCGGCGCCGAGCTGGCGACCGCACTTATCAACGAATGCTCGTGGTTCATCCATGCGATGCCCGATATCGCCACGCTCAGAGCGGATGCGCACCGGATCACCGAACTTGCGCAAGCGATCGAAACGGTGCAGCAGCCGCAGGATTATTATGCTCGCAGCGGCCCTTCGGTGTTCGAGTACGAGACCCAGGACGCCGCGCGCGGCTTGACGATCCAGGCGGTCGAGCTCCTGCACACCGGCGACGACAAAGCTTTTCTGACCGCTGACGAACTCAATTTCCTTCCCGGGGAGTGGACCTTGGTGGTCGGAGAATCCGGTGGTGGAAAGACCTCGCTTCTCAAGGCCATCAACGGACTTTGGGCACACGGCCGCGGCACGATCACGACGCCAGAGAAGGTACGAAGCCTCTACGCCGCCCAGGACGTCAAGCTCCAGGGCGTTTGCCTGAAAGACCTCGTCTGCTTGCCGGATGCGGCTGAAACGCATGACGACGCCTCTGTCATTGCAGCGCTGGAGGAAGCCGGGCTCGAAGAATTCACGGAAGAGCTTTCGAACGATGGTCGCGAAGGGCAGAACTGGGACAAGCTTTTGTCCGGGGGCGAGAAGCAGAAACTGGTCCTTGCAAGGATCCTGCTGCAGGAACCAGGCCTGCTTTTCCTCGACGAGGCGACGAGCGCCCTCGATAGCGAGGCGGTTCGCGGATTTTATCAGTCGATCAAGGATCATTGCCCGGAGGCGGCGGTAATCGCCGTCATGCACGACACCTCTTCCATCCAATCCGAAAGCGGGGTCGAGTTCTTCGACAGCGTGCTCACCATCGACGACGGCGTCGCAACGAAAACGCCGATTGCCGCCTGGCGCGATAGGCAGGAGTAGCTGCCACCGGCAGCCGCCCTATTTCGGTCATGTACCGCGCATTCGGCTGGCGCGGCGCGAAAGGGATCAAATTCCTCCATCCGAAACCAGGAGCCCCAATGCGCATTGCTCTCCTCGTCAACACGCTGGAAACCGAAAGCCCGGCCTATACAACGACCGCATTGGCTCTCGCCGCCCTCTCTCGCGGGCATGAGGTTCTCTACATCACGCCTGGCGACTTCATCCTGCGTCCGGACGATACGTTAATGATCCGTGCGGCCGGGTTCGCCGGCACACGGCCAAAGAAGCCGGAAACACTCTTGCGCGCGCTTGCCGATGCAGACAGGACAATCGTCAACATTGAAGACGTGGACGTCCTGCTGCTTCGCAATGACCCATCAGAGGACGCCGAAAGCCGGCCCTGGGCATCCTATGCCGGAGCCAATTTCGGAAGGCTCGCCACCGAGCGCGGTACGATCGTCGTCAATGATCCCTGCGGTTTGGCACTGGCCCAGGACAAGCTCTACTTCCAGGATTTCCCGGTGGCCGTTCGCCCGACAACCTTGATCTCCAAGGACATCGAAGAAATCCGCACATTCATCGACAGCCACTCCGAAGGCGTGATCATCAAGCCGTTGCAGGGATCCGGAGGTAAAAACGTCTTCCGGGTGGGCACCAGCACCGAAGGCAATCTGACGCAGATCGTCGAGGCGGTTGGCGTCGTCGGCTATCTGATCGTGCAGAGCTACTTACCGAAAGCGTCGGAAGGCGACACGCGGTTGTTCCTGATGAACGGGCGACCGCTGCAGAGAGGCGACGTCTATGCCGCATTCAGACGCGTGCCCCCCAAGGGAGACGTCCGATCCAACATCCACGCCAGCGGCACGCCAAAGCCAGCCAATGTCACGAAGGAGATGCTGGTGATCGCCGAAACGCTGCGGCCGAAACTCGTCGAAGACGGCATGTTCCTGGTCGGTCTTGATATCGTCGGCGACAAGCTTCTCGAGATCAACGTCTTCACGCCCGGCGGGCTCCAGACCATCCGTGGGCTTCACGATATCGATTTCTGCGACGAGATCCTGGATTCGCTGGAAAACAAGGTCGAGATCAAGAAGACCTATCGGGGATCACTCAGCAATCGAATCCTGTCAACGTTGTGAAATGGCCGGCCAATCCGTCGCGCCATTCCCTTTCGTACGACCCGTTGGCGGAACAGAACCGGCGATCCGGTTGTTATTGTCGATGTTGCGAGTGGCAAACAGAACGCGCGTTTGCCCCAAACGGGCGACAAGGGAGACAGCATTCCAGTGAATTTTCTACGCCAAATTGCCGCTGACGTGCAGTTGATGCTTCGCCGGCCGCCACGTATGCAGTACGCGGCCTTGTGTTATCGCGTGCGCAACAATGCATTGGAGATCCTTCTCATTACCAGCCGGGACACCGGTCGCTGGGTCATTCCCAAGGGTTGGCCGATGAAGGGAAAGCGCGCGCATGAGGTGGCAGCGAGAGAGGCCTATGAAGAGGCTGGCGTGAACGGCATCTGCCAGAGATTTCCGTTCGGCCACTACTTTTACAAGAAGCGGCTGGACCACGGGCTCAAGATTTCCTGCAGGGTTCAGCTCCACACCCTGGAAGTCGCGCGCATGCGAGCGAAATTCCCCGAGAAGGGAGAGCGGAAGCTCGCCTGGTTCGACTATCGCGAAGCGGCCAAGCGCGTCGCAGAGCCATCGCTGCGCGACCAGATGCTCCGTTTCGGACAGCAATGCATTCCGCAGTGAACGCTGGTCTTAATGGACGCTGGCGATCTTGACGGCGTGGGCGAAATCTTCCGCCACCAGTTCGCTGATCGCGATCAGGACCTCTTCCACCGAAAACCCGGACTCGATCGTCTCGCGGATCAAAAGCTGGAGGTCCAGTTCGACGACGTCACGGCAATCCTCGAGCCGTTCCTCAGATACCGTGATGCTCTGCAGTTCTTCCATCGCGAGACTCCTCTTGACGTGGATTCTGCTGGTCTGCCCTCGCAAGCTTGCTCTAACGTCCTTCCAACCCTTGGGAAGAGGTTTGAGTTCCGGCGAGAACCTCTCAAGAAGATCAAAGAATAAGATTCGCTGCAACGCCTTGCAGCGGCATGGAGCCGTTACCGGCCGCGGTCACCGCGGCGGCGTGGCCGGTCTGCATCGCTCGGCGGCTCTACCGGTCCTTCCCAGCCGAAGACACTGCGACCGCCAAACTCGTGCGATTGACGAAACTCACCGGCCACGATCTCCTTGAGATCCGGGCCGGTGGCATATTTCTCGAACTGGCGGGCCTGATCGTCGAGGCGCTTGAGGACTTGCATCTCTTCGTCGCGACCGAGCTTCGCCTTCGATACGGCGGATTTCATCACCCGGATCGTCTCGTCATACACCTTCAGGGGAACCGGGAACGGGTGGCGATCCTTGCCTCCATGGGCAAGCGAGAAGCGCGCCGGATCGGCGAACCGACACGGCGCGCCGTGCACCACTTCGGCCACCATCGCCAGCGCCTTGACCGTGCGCGCTCCAACGCCCGGCACCAACAGGAGATGCTCGAAATCCTCCGGGCCGCGGTCGGCAGCCGCAGCAAGCGTTGCATGCAGGCGCTTCATGTTGACGTCTTCTTCGCGAACGTCGTGGTGCGCAGGCATGATCAGATGCGGCAGCATGGGCTGCGCGCTTTGCTTGCTCGCCCGCCTTGGCTCGATAGCAGCAACCTCTCGGACGATCCGGTCCGGTCCGAGCGATGCGAGGAGATCGAGCTGGCCACTGCGCGAAGCCGCAGCGCGGCGGTCGGCAAGATTGACGATTTCGCCCTGCCGCACACCATCGATCGCCGTATGGGGCGAATCCACGAAGCTGCTGATCCCCTCGGAAAGCCAGTGGTAGCGCCGGGCCTGCCGCCTCTCGCCGTTCATACCCTGCTGCACGACAACCCATTTACCGTCATCGGTGACGATGAAGCCGTGCAGGTAAAGGTCGAAGCCGTCTTGCACTGCCGCACTGTCGACCTTTGCGACGAGGCGACTGGTGGTCGCCAGGCCGCCTCCGTCGAGGCCCACGCGCTCGCCGATTGCAATCAACTCGCCCGGTGTCTCCCTGGAGTTCCGCCCTCGTCCGCCGCAGACGTGGATACCAAGTTCGCCCGACAGCGGTAACAGACCACGTTTCAGGGCACCGATGACGCTGGTGGTGATGCCGGAGGAGTGCCAGTCCATGCCCATGACGCATCCGAAAGACTGAAACCAGAACGGATGCGCCAGCCGGCGAAGAAACTCGTCTCGCCCATATTCGATGACGATCGCCTGGGTGATGATCGCACCAAGTTTTGTCATGCGCTCGCCAAGCCACCGGGGAACCCGGCCACCGTGAAGCGGAAGATCGGCACTGCCTGCTCTCTGGACCATCCGGGCCTTATACACGGGCAGAAAGCCCTTTCACACAGGAAAGTTCCTCAAACGTTCTCATTTTTCGCGGCAAACTGCGAGACCGCGGCGGCCGGTCGTGTCCGCGGGAAGGTGCTGCAGGTCGCCGAACTGCAGCATCGCGAGACCTTGCCTTCGGGACGGTTCGACTGCATCAGCCCGAGTAAAACCCAAACTGCATTATGAACTCTACCTTTGCGCTTAAGATAGAGTTCAGCAATCGGCGATATGCTCCGCGCTAAATTGCATTTGAACAGGGTTCAAAATGAGCGAGTTCCAAAACAGAGCTGTTCGATTGATGGTTGCTTCCGCAGGAGAGGATGCGACCAGCGATCTTGCCGTGCGTCGCGCAAAGGTTCTGACGACCGCGCTGGAACTCTATGACGCTTTGGGCGGATCGTCCGAACAACTTGAGGCCTGCATCGCGAAAAGGGATGCCGGGGCTCCGAGACGCATTGATCTGGTGATCGGCGATCTGATGATGGAGATGGCAACCATAAGCCACATTCACGACATCGACGTTATGCAGGCAGCACACAATGCTCTCGACAGCGGCATTCGCGAAACGACTTCCGCCTGATCGCGGACCAATCTCGCCAAACGCTTTTCCGTTCCGCGCCTTGACGACCTTTCGCCATCAGTGCCTTCGATGGTCGCTTGCCGATGTAGCGCTTTCGAGAACAACGATCCCGGAATAGAGCACCGGAGTGTCCTTCCGATCGCGAAAGCACCGACCAAAGGCGACGACCGAGACGTAGTGTCCGCCTCGCGTCCTTACGCGATAGGTCGATTGCTGGGCTCGCCCTCCCACCATGGTGGCGGCAATTTCCTTTGCCAGATACGGCCGGTCTTCCGGGTGAACCCGGTCGAGATAGAGCTTGAGCGGCAATCCGCGATTGGTCTCCGTCGCGATCAGTCCGAAAAGCTCCGCCAGAGCCGAGTCGGCGTAGACGAGGTCCTGTGTAATGTCCCAGGTGAAAATCCCGGAATCCGCAGTGTCCACATCGGCGAGATCCACAACGAAAGTGCGCTCTCTATCCCCTTCCATGGGCCTTCCTTATGTTCGGGGGATCACTACCCGGTGTGAATGGAACCTGTGTGAACGACACACGCAACACCGTCAATCAGTCGAATTTCGAGGACACATCAAAGGCGTGCCGATCGACCAGCTGGCGCAAGCAGGCATGCAGCCGCCCGTTGTAGCCGCCATCATTGTCCTCCAACATATCCAGATAGAACTGCGCTATGGCGCGAAATTCGCCGGCGTCGCGTGGGACACGCTGCTCAATCTCGACGAACGTTTGCTCCACGGTCCGTTCGAGCGAGCGGAACCGTTCCGTTTCATATTCGTCAACCAGCCCAAACAGTTGGCTCTGCGCCGCTTTGAATTGTGCGATGAGGTCCGTGACCTTCGCGTCGCCATCTTGATCAGATCTATGCATTTCATCAATTTAGCACGCACTAACGAACAGAGCCAACTCCCACACTTGACGACTGTCATTTTAATTCGGATTTCCAAGCTCTTCCGCAACGAAGCGCCGAACAGTGTGACTTTTTAGCAGCAATATTTCGCCACAAAACCTTGAGGCGCTCGCTTGGCGGTGCCGGTTTTCAGCACCAGGAGGTGGCGGAAAGCTAGAAGCGCGTTCGCAGGTAGTTCAGTTGAGCGTTCAGCCAATAGCGAACCTGTCTGGTCGCGGACTGGGCCTCATGCCCAAACTCCTGGGTATAGCGGCCTTCACACAACGTCGTGTCGACCACCCACAATCCGCCCGCCAAAAATGTCATCAACAGGAAGCCGCGCATGGCCGCACAGCATGAACATGCGATATTTCTAAAGTATTAACGGCGAGAAAAATCATTCGACCGACAAGCTTCGGCCAGCCGACAGTCGCGCCGCTCGCGCAAGGGCGCGACGTCAAAAGGAACCTGCACCGGCAAGGCCGTGGCCCAACGTCGGGTGCGTGCGATTGAGCGCTGCAGTGGGGACTGCGACGCCGCCAGCAATTGCAATCGGAAAAAGCTGACAGCGGCTTCGGGGCGGCAGCCTCCGCAGTCACGGCGCAATGCCAATCTGATCGCTCAGTGTCACCTTCTCGAAATCGTTGATGAGAATATCGACACGCACCTGCCAAGTGCCGGGCAGCGGGATGTTCATGTGTTCGACCTGCCAGTCCGCTTGGCCGCGCCGCACAGCCACGCGCTTGAACGGTTCGATGCCGGCATCAGGCTTGGACAGCACAAGCATAACCTCCTTGGCGGCAAGCGGATCGAGTTCGCCGGTGAGCGTGTTGATCGATACGTCAACCTCGCCCGCTCTCCCAGGCGCGACGTCAACAAGGGCCATCGCCTTATCGGTGTGGATATGAACGTTTACGGGCTGTGCTGCCAAAGCCATGAGCGCGCGCGGCGGCGGCGTGAAGCGCCAGCAAGAGACGGCCCCGAAGATCAGGAAGACAATCAGTGTTTCCGCAGCGATCGAACGGACCAGCGGCTTCATCGCTGCCCGGTCGCCAGCCATGGTCGGCTCCGTCAGACACCAGCGATTTACGATCGCCAGCAGAAACAGTCCCGTCAGCAACACCATCTTGACCATAAACACCCGGCCATAGACTGTTTCGATCAGCGCTGCAGGCTTCTCCACCTGCACGATGGCCAAGGCGACACCCGCCGCGACGAGCACCAAAACCGCATAGGGGATGGCCATCGAGAACCGCCGTAACGCCCGAAGCGCCGCCGGGTCTTCGCCATGCAGCGCTAGGCCCAAGGGCGCCAGCGCTCCGAACCAGAGACTGACCGCAATAACGTGCAGAAAGACCGCCGGGCGCATCAGCCATTGGGGCTCGGCGGTGGCCGCATGGCCGCTCAGTGACAGGGCGGCAGATGAAACGACCAGCGCGGCAAGAGACGACGTCCGCGCAAGCCGACCCTTTGCCCGCAGGGCGACAGCCGCCAGACCGAAGGCACTGAAGGCGGCAACAGCCGTCACGCCGAAGCTCGTCGCCATGGCCGTGGACCAAACGACAGGCTCGACAAGGTGCGCCAGGGGGACGCCCAACGCATCGAGCCCTTGAAAGCCCACGGCGGCGACGGCACCCAGCCCCCCTGTCCCGAGCGCTGCCGCGACCACGTTGCGCCCCGATCGAGAACCATAGAGCAGCCAATGGCGCGAAAACGCGCCGCCAACACCGATGAACAGCCCCACATAAAGCGCGAGCTTCGACAAGAGAACGCCGGCGCGTGCGGACCAGTCGATCTTGTCTCCCGTCGCGAGCGGAGTGGTGCTGGCTGCGCCGAGCGAAAAGACGACGGATCCGCCGATCGGATGCCCGTCAGCAGAGGTTACGCGCCAGCTGAGCACATGCGTGCCGCGCCCAAGACCGGTCGGCGCCATAATCTCGAGCAATCGATCCTTCAGTTCGAACCGTTCCAATGCGATCGCCGTCCCATCCGGGCCGACAAGCTTCAACGACAAGGGCGAAACCGGCTCGCTGAAGGTCAACATGTAGACAGACGGCGCGGTATCTACGACCGCGCCGTCCCTCGGTTCACTTGTGTTGAGCGATGCATGGGCGAAGGCGACAGTGACCTGCATGAGTATCCCGCAGAGCACGATCCCCATCAACTTCGCAAGGCGAGTGAAGCTTAGTGGTACCAGCGCCATGCCTGCTCTCCGGTCAATTGGCCTTCGCCGTTACGTTGCGCCGATCAGTGCCCGCTTTTCTTTTCAAGCAGTTTGATGCCGGGTGCCGGATATTCGAGATCGTCACTCGACTTGCCCTCCGCCGGGATTTCAATCCAACGCTCGGTCGCGCCATCGGGGCACTCCTGCACCAGCGGCACGTAGAGCGTCTTGCCGACCGGCAGGCCTTCGGTCAGGAACGCGCGGAAGACAAACTCCTCATATTCGTCGTCGCCCAGGCTGCCGCCCTTCCAGACGACCTCCTTCACCCCCTCCTTCATCGGGGTGCCGAAGTAGTCGTAGGACTTCTCGTAGGCTCCCTTGATCTTCTCCAGCGTCCAGCCAGGCTTGGGCATCGGCTTTGCTGCGATCATGCCCTCGGGGATCTGAACGCGCAGCGCGATCGTCGGCTTGCCCTCGCAGCCGTGCGGGACGCGAATGACGGCCTTGTAGGACCCGCCTACATGCGCCTCGGTCACTTCTAGCGTGGAATGGGCAAAGGCTGCCGTGGCGCTCATCGCGATGAAGGCAGTCGTGGTGATCAGTTTCGAGAACATATGGCTATTCCTTTGAGATTATTTGGTTGTGTCGGGCCACGAGAAGGTCTCCCGCGGGCTTCAGGGATTGGATGCAGCGATCCGGAAAAGGTTGCCGACATTTTCGGTCGGCGGAGTAGCGATCGCACGAGACGGTCGGGTAGACGGCTCTCGGCGTGCACAAGACCAGGCTTCGGGCAACCTCGGATCACGCGAAGGAAATCCGTCAGGATGAGAAGACCGATGGTGCCGGCAGAGACTAGGCAAGGGTGTCCCCGCCTCTGGCATGGGCTGGCGCGAACGCTACCGATCAGGCAAGCAGTCGAGGGGGCGCGCGAGGATAGCCGGGGCGATGTTCGCCCCTCGGCGACGGGGCGGCCGCGGGCCAATATTGCTCTGTCGCGGACGTGACTTGAAAGGTGAAGACCTCGAAGGCTTCCGGAGCAGCTGCCAGGACCTGCGAGGACACGCAGCATCCGAGCAGGCAGCAATCGGCGGCGCTCCCGTGGCCGCTGTCATGGTTGTCTTTGCTCGCGTGATCCACGCTTGCGCAAAGCGCATTACCGAAAGGATCGATTTGCGCGACGGCAGCCATCGAACTCGCGGCAAATGTGCCGGCGATCGACTGCAGCACGAACAGGCAGGCAGCGAAAAACGCCAATCCCCAACTGTTGCGTCGCCTCACCACACTCAAGCTCCTTCTGCGCTGCTGCGTGAATGTCCCGCAGCCACCGCATAGCTATCCCGTAGGCGTGCGCTCTTCCTTGCGCCACAGCAAGCACGAAGACATCAGGAAGTGGGAAAGCTGACTGCCCCTGTTTTTGAATTCGCCAGCAAATATCAGGTCGTCAGTAAAATCAGGTCGAAAGCTTGGGGGCTGCCGAACAGCTGGTGACTGCAGGCTTAAGAGTTAAGCGGATTCACGCGCGGCCATGCAGAACGATGCAAACGCCCGAAGATAGGCTTCCACCTTCGAGCGGTCCTCGGGTGTCTCCATGGCCTTCAATATCTCCGCGGGCTCCATCTTCATGAGGTGGAGACGGAGAAAGATATCTGCTGCGAAACGGTCGCTGACTGTTGCAAGGACGGTGCGCAGATTGGCCAGCATATCGTCTCCCCGATGAGACGCATGCAGCAGGGCAATCGGCTTGTGGACGATTTCCGCTCCGGACACGAGCCAGTCGATCGCATTCTTGAGGCCACCCGGAATGGAGCGCACGTATTCTGGGCTTGCGATGATCAGGCCGTCGCTCCTGGCAATGGCATCGAT
>NZ_JAEPRP010000064.1:0-36310 GCF_016652895.1 Ensifer sp. SSB1 | reverse complement strand
CAGGACACGGTTCTGGTTGAGGCCGACGCGGCGCGTCGCCTCTACCATCTGCTCCACCCGGCCGAGCACCTGCAGCGACTGTTCGTAGAACAATCGTCCGGCTTCGGTCAGCCGCACCGGGCGGCTCTTGCGGATGATCAGCGGAACGCCCAGTTCTTCTTCCAGTAGCTGGATCTGCCGGCTCAAGGGCGGCTGGGCGATGTGCAGCATCTCGGCGGCGCGGGTGAAATTGCGCTCGCGGGCGACGGCGACGAAATAGCGAAGCTGGCGCAGGTCCAAACTCAAGGTCCAACTCTCCTATAATCTCGGTATGTTGCGCTGCGGCAAGCCCATGAATGCTCGTATCTATTGCGACACTATATCATAAAGGTATCAAGCCGAACCTATTTGGTGTTGGACGCCATCAGGTGCGCGGCGCACAGTCACGCCATGAACAAGACCCTTGCACCCATTGCTCCGACCGCAGCCCTTTCCCCCGTCGTCGAACGGGTCGAAACGATGCTGGTCGATCTGCCGACTATCCGGCCGCACAAGCTCTCGGTCGCGACCATGACCGGCCAGACTCTGATGCTGGTGAAGGTCTATTGCAGCGACGGTACGGTCGGCATTGGCGAAGGTACGACGATCGGTGGTCTGGCCTATGGCGGCGAGAGCCCGGAATCGATGAAGCTTGCCATCGATACCTATTTCGCACCTCTCCTGATCGGCGAAGACGCGACCCGCGTTCGCGCCCTGATGGCCCGGATCGGCAAGGCGGTGAAGGAAAATCGCTTCGCCAAGAGTGCCGTGGAAACGGCGTTGCTTGACGCCCACGGAAAGCGCCTCGGCCTGCCGATCAGCGAACTCCTGGGCGGCGCCTTGCGCAAGCGTCTGCCGGTCGCCTGGACGCTGGCTTCGGGCGATACCGCCAAGGATATCGCCGAGGCCGAGAAGATGCTCGACCTTCGCCGCCATCGGATCTTCAAGCTGAAGATCGGCGCGAAGCCGCTGAAGGACGATATCGCCCATGTTGCGGCGATCAAGCGGGCGCTCGGCGACCGTGGCGCGGTGCGCGTCGACGTCAACATGGCCTGGAGCGAATTTGAGGCCGCCTACGGCATGGCGGCGCTCGCGGATGCCGGTTGCGAACTGGTCGAACAGCCGGTCGCATCGACCGCGGCACTCGGTCGCCTGGTTCGTCGCTTCCCCGTGGCGCTGATGGCAGACGAGTCGCTTACGGGACCGGAAAGCGCCTTCGAGATTGCCAAGACCAAGGGCGCCGATGTCTTTGCGGTCAAGATCGAGCAGAGTGGCGGCCTCTTCAATGCGCAGCGCGTTGCGGCCATCGCCGATGCCGCCGGCATCGAACTCTATGGCGGTACGATGCTGGAAGGTGGCGTCGGCACGGTCGCGTCAGCCCATGTGTTTTCCACGCTCGCCAACTTGCAGTGGGGCACGGAACTCTTCGGCCCGCTGCTTCTGACCGAGGAAATCCTGGCGACGCCGCTCGACTACAGCGACTTCGAACTGACGGTGCCGGACGGGCCGGGCCTTGGCATCGAACTCGACGAAGACCGCCTGAAGTTCTTTGCGCGCGACGGGCTGCGCAAGATGATCAGTGTTGCGAAGTGAGGATCAAGCCATGCTGTTTCACGTCAGAATGGATGTTCGCATTCCCCACGATCTGCCGGCTGAGCAGGCGGCGGAGATCATCGCTCGGGAAAAGGCCTATTCGCAACAGCTGCAGCAGAGCGGCAAGTGGCGGCACATCTGGCGGATCGCCGGTCAGTACGCGAACTACAGCGTCTTCGACGTGAAGGACAATGCCGAGCTGCACGAGGTTCTCTCGGGCCTGCCGCTCTTCAAGTTCATGCAGATCGAGGTCATGCCGCTGCTTCGGCACCCATCCTCGATCCGCGAGGACGATAGCTAGCGTTTGTGCGTGCCGCGGCCGGGAGGATGGCCAGCGGCTTGAGATTCAAGACAATCCAAGTGGAGGAATTGATATGAGCGTGAAGATTTTCGACAAGCCGGAGACCCAAGCTTTCCTGAAGGTTCTGAGCGGCCTCGACAAGGACGGCGGCAACCCGCGCGTCAAAGAGATCGTGCACCGGTTGATGTCGGACCTGTTCAAGGCGATCGACGATCTCGACATCACGCCCGACGAATACTGGACCGGGATCGCCTGGCTGAACGAGATCGGCGCTGCCGGCCAGGCCGGCCTGATCTCGCCCGGCCTCGGCCTCGACCACTTCCTCGACGAACGTCTCGACGCGATCGACGAAGCGCTCGGCATCCAGAACCAGACGCCGCGCACCATCGAGGGCCCGCTCTATGTCGCCGGCGCGCCGGCTTCGGAAGGCTTTGCCCGTCTTGACGACGGCCGCGACACCAATGGCCAGCCGCTGATCATGCACGGCACCGTCTATGACGCCGATGGCCAACCGCTGAAGGGCGCGACCGTCGAAGTCTGGCACTGCGATACCCGCGGCTTCTACTCGCATTTCGATCCGACCGGCCTGCAGGCGCCGTTCAACATGCGCCGCACGATCGTCACCGACGCCAAGGGCTGTTACAAGTTCCAGAGCATCGTGCCGCACGGCTACGGCGTGCCGCCGGGCAGCCCGACCGAGCAGTTGCTTTCCGCCCTCGGCCGCCATGGCCAGCGCCCGGCCCATATCCATTTCTTCATCAGCGCTGACGGTCACCGCAAGCTGACGACCCAGATCAACATCGCCGGCGACCCGCTGGTCAACGACGATTTCGCCTATGCGACGAGGGACGGCCTGGTGCCCGATGTCACCGAGCGCACCGACGAGGCCAGCATCAAGGCCAACAATCTCTCTGGCCCCTTCGCCGAGATCGCGTTCGACATCCATCTCACCTCGCTGGTGAACGGCGTCGACAACCAGATCAACGAGCAGCGCAAGCGCGCCGCCGCCTGATCACCTCTGCGGCGGCCGAATGAGCCGCCGCCCCCTGACATCAGACATTGTTGCAATCGCTAGAGCCGAGCACGGATCAGCCGTTTGCGGGAGAAGAACCATGTCCGCCGTTATCGACAAAGCCCAAGCCCTCGACCACCTGCTCGCCACCGCGGTCGAGGACGATCATGAGGCCGGCACGTTCCGCTGCCGCCGCGACATCTTCACCAACGAAGACCTCTTCGAGCTGGAGATGAAGCACATCTTCGAAAGCAACTGGGTTTATCTCGCCCATGAGAGCCAGATCCCCGAGAACAACGACTATTACACCACCTATATCGGCCGGCAGCCGGTTGTCGTCACTCGCGACAAGGCAGGCGAACTGCACGCCGTCATCAATGCCTGCGCCCATCGCGGCGCCATGATCTGCCGGCGCAAGCACGGCAACAAGGGCAGTTTCACCTGTCCTTTCCACGGCTGGACCTTCTCCAATACCGGCAAGCTCCTGAAGGTGAAGGACGAGAAGACCACGCAATATCCGCCGCAGTTTGCCAAGGACGGCTCGCACGACCTGAAGCGCGTTGCCCGCTTCGAGAACTATCGCGGCTTCCTCTTCGGCAGCCTCAATCCGGATGTGACTTCGCTTGCAGACTATCTCGGCGAAACCAAAGTCATCATCGATCAGATCGTCGACCAGGCGCCCGGCGGGTTGGAAGCGCTGCGCGGCAATTCCTCCTACATCTACGACGGGAACTGGAAGCTGCAGATGGAGAACGGCTGCGACGGCTATCACGTCAGCTCCGTTCACTGGAACTATGCCGCCACCATGGGCCGACGCCACGAGGAGGGCACCAAGGCGGTCGATGCCTCGAGCTGGAGCCGCTCGATTGCCGGCGTCTACGGCTTTGACAACGGCCACATCCTGCTCTGGACCAACACGATGAACCCCGAGGTTCGGCCGATCTTTGGCCATCGCGAGGAGATCAAGGCGCGCGTCGGCGAGGTCCAGGCGGATTTCATCGTCAACCAGACCCGCAATCTCTGCCTCTATCCGAACGTCTTCCTGATGGACCAGTTCAGCACGCAGATCCGCGTGACCCGTCCGATCAGTGTCGACAAGACCGAGATCAGCATCTTCTGCTTTGCACCCAAGGGTGAAAGTGCTTCCGATCGCACGCTGCGCATCCGCCAGTACGAGGACTTCTTCAACGTCTCCGGCATGGGCACGGCTGACGACCTCGAGGAGTTCCGGGCCTGCCAGCAAGGTTATGCCGGCATCACCGCGCTCTGGAACGACCTGTCGCGCGGCGCGCCGCTCTGGATCGACGGTCCGGACGAGAACGCCAAGCGCATGGGCATCGAACCCTTGCTCTCCGGCGAGCGCAGCGAAGACGAAGGCCTCTTCGTCCGTCAGCATGAATATTGGGCGAAGGTGATGCGCAAAGCGCTCGCTTCCGAGAGACAAGGAGCGGTCGCATGACGATCTCCTACGACACCGCCTGCGCGTTCCTCTATCGCGAAGCGCGCCTGCTCGATGATCGGCAATGGGACGAATGGCTGACCTGTTATGCGCCCGATGTCAGCTATTGGATGCCCGCCTGGGACGACGATGATCAGCTGACCGAAGATCCGCAGTCGCAGATATCGCTGATCTACTATCCGAGCCGAGACGGCCTGGAAGATCGCGTCTTCCGCATCAAGACCGAGCGTTCGGGGGCGTCCACGCCGGAGCCGCGCACGAGCCACAGCGTCACCAATGTCGAGCTTGTGGCCGATCGCGGCGAGAAAGCGGACTTCCGCTACAACTTCCACACGCTCAACCACCGCTACAAGGTCACCGACCACTTCTTCGGAACCATGTTCGTCACGCTGCGCATGAGCGGCGGCGAGCTCGTGATTTCGCGCAAGAAGATCGTGCTGAAGAACGACTACATCCGCCAGGTCATCGACGTCTACCACATCTGACGGCCGTCGCCTGACAAGACAGGACTGGGAGGAACAACCATGGCCAGCTACAGGATCGCTTTGAATTTCGAGGATGGCGTCACCCGCTTCGTCGAATGCCGGGACGACGAGAAGGTGCTCGACGCCGCCTTCCGCAACAAGATCAACCTGCCGATGGACTGTTCCGACGGGGTCTGCGGCACCTGCAAGTGCCGCGCCGAAAGCGGCGCCTATGACCTCGGTGACGATTTCATCGACGATGCGCTGACATCGGACGAGGCGGAAAGCGGCCTGGTTCTGACCTGCCAGATGAAGCCTTCGAGCGACTGCGTCATTTCAGTGCCGACGACGTCTGCCGCCTGCAAGACCGGGCAGCAGAAGTTTACGGCGAGTGTGTCGAGCGTCGCCCCGCACAACGATGCGGCGATCGTGCTCGAACTGGATGTCGAGGGTGCGCCGGCCTTCCTACCGGGCCAATACGTCAATATCGACGTGCCGGGCAGCGGTCAGAGCCGTTCCTATTCCTTCTCCTCGTCTCCGGGCGAGACGCGTCTCGCCTTCCTGATCAAGAAGATCCCGGGCGGCGTGATGAGCACGTGGCTCGAACGCGCCCAAGTCGGTACGCAACTGGAGCTGACAGGCCCGCTCGGCAGCTTTTATCTGCGGGAGGTTCAGCGCCCCTTGCTGTTCCTCGCCGGTGGAACTGGCCTTGCCCCGTTCCTGTCGATGCTTGAGGTGCTCGCCCGCACCAATCCCGAACATAAGGTGCATCTGATCTATGGCGTTACCCGCGACCTGGACCTCGTACTTGTTGAGGAGATCGAGGCTTACACCAAGCGCCTTGCCAACTTCACATACACGACCGTTGTGGCGGATGCCGCGTCAAATCACCAGCGCAAGGGCTGGGTGACCCAGCACATGCCCGAGGACGTTCTGAACGGCGGCGATCTCGACGTCTATCTCTGCGGCCCGCCGCCGATGGTGGACGCCGTGCGCAAGCATCTCGACGACACTGGCGTGAGGCCCAGCAGCTTCCACTATGAGAAGTTCACGCCCAACGCGGTGGCGAAGGAGGCGGCATGACCTCCGCTCGTTTCGAAGGACGGTTTGCCGGCAAAGTGGTTGTCGTCACCGGTGCCGCGCAAGGGATCGGTCGTGCCGTGGCGCTGCGTGCCGTGGCTGAGGGTGGCAAGGTGCTCTTGGTCGATCGCGCCGAGTTCGTCGCCGAGGTGGCGGTCGAGGCGGGCAGCGAGCGGGCAGTTGCCTTCGTGGCTGATCTCGAAACCCATGAGGGGGCAGCCGCAGCGATGCGCTTTGCCGCCGAAACATTCGGCGGCATCGATATCCTGATCAACAATGTCGGCGGCGCGATCCGCATGCGCCCCTTCTCGGAATTTGAACCGGCGCAGATCGATGCCGAAATTCACCGCTCGCTGATGCCGACGCTCTACTGCTGCCATGCCGTGCTGTCGCATCTCTTTGCGCGCGGCGGCGGCACCATCGTCAACGTCTCCTCCAACGCCACGCGCGGCATTCACCGCGTGCCCTATTCGGCGGCAAAGGGCGGCGTCAACGCCATCACCCAGTCGCTGGCGATGGAGCTTGCCGAGCGCAACATCCGCGTCGTCGCGACCGCGCCGGGTGGCACTGAAGCGCCGCCGCGCCGGATCCCGCGCAATGCCGATGGCGACAGCGACGCCGAGCGGGCCTGGATGGGCGATGTCGTCGCCCAAGTGAAGCAGTCGAGCTTCATGAAGCGCTACGGCAGCATCGACGAGCAGGCGGCCCCTATCCTTTTTCTGGCCTCCGACGAGGCCTCCTACATCACCGGCAGCGTGCTGCCGGTCGCCGGCGGCGATCTCGGCTGACGGTTGTTTTTTGAAACGCGCAAACACCTGGGGAGGAGATGATGCGCTCTATCGATGTGAATGAGGCGATTGACGGAAGCCCGCTCGGGCGCTTCCAGTGGGTGGTGGTGGCTTTGACCGCCCTACTTTTGATCGTTGACGGTTACGACGTTTTCGTCGCCGGTACGGTGCTGCCGACCATGATCAAAGAATGGGGCTTGAGCAAGCCACAGGCCGGCGCGCTGCAGGCCTGGGCGCTGTTCGGCATGATGTTCGGCGCGCTGATCTTCGGGCCGCTTGCCGACCGGATCGGCCGCAAGAAAGGGATCGCCATCAGCTTCCTGCTGTTTACGCTCTCCACGCTTCTGACCGGCTTTGCCAATTCGCCGGAGCAGTTCAAGATCTTTCGGTTCTTCGCCGGTCTCGGCTGCGGCGGGTTGATGCCGAATGCCGTCGCCTTGATGAACGAATATGCGCCGAAGCGGCTGCGCGGCACGCTGGTGGCGCTTATGTTCTCCGGCTACTCGGTCGGCGGCATGGTCGCCGCCGGTCTCGGCATCGGCCTCATTCCGTCCTATGGCTGGAAGCCGATGTTCTTCATCGCCGCCGTGCCGCTGCTCCTCTTGCCCGTGATCCTCTGGAAACTGCCGGAATCGCTCGGCTTCCTCATCCGCCAGGGCAAGCAGGACGAGGCCAAGCGCATCTACGCCAAGATCGACCCGAACGCACGTCTTGGCTCAACCGACAGGCTGGTGTTCTCCGAGACGAAGGGTGCTTCCGCATCGGTGCTGGAGCTCTTCCGCCATCAGCGGACGCTGCGCACCGTCATGCTCTGGGTCGCCTTCTTCTGCTGCCTGCTGCTCGTCTATCTCCTGTCGTCCTGGCTGCCGAAGGTGCTGCAGGAAGCCGGCTATGCTGAGAAAGCGAGCCTGCTCAGCCTCTTCTCGCTGAATTTCGGCGGCATGGTCGGCGCGATTGCCGGCGGCTGGCTCGGTGACCGCTTCGGCTTGCCGAAGGTGGTGGTCGGTTTCTTCGTTGCCGCCGCCTTCTCGATCGCACTGATCGGTTTCGGCCTGCCGCCGGCGCTTCTGTTCCTGATGGTGTTCATTGCCGGCGCCACCACGATCGGCACGCAGATCCTGCTCTATGCCAGCGTGGCGCAGCTCTACAATCTCTCGGTGCGTTCCACCGGGCTCGGCTGGGCGTCCGGCGTTGGCCGCATCGGCGCGATCGTCGGGCCGACGCTCGGCGGCGTGCTTCTGGCGCAGGAGCTTCCGCTGCAGCAGAACTTCGCGATCTTCGCCATCCCGGCGGCGATCTCAGCCGTCGCCATGCTGGTCTTCGCGGTCAGCAATGCCCGCCGTGTCGAGATCCGCCAACTGGCGGCCGCCTAAGGAAGGCGTGCGATGGCCGGCATCCGCTATCGCCGGCCGTCGCTCTCAACCGGCGCCCCTTATCGCCAGGGTTCGCGCCGTGCCGCAGCCGATGGCTTTGCGGATGACGTCAGGAATTGAAGCCGCCAGCCTTGGCGGCTTCCTCAATCCGGAGTTTCAGTTTCGTGGCCTATATCGATCTTCCGACACACCGCATGCATTATCGCATCGACGGCGACCGGGCCGGCACTGCCCCCTGGCTGCTGTTCTGCAATTCGCTCGGCACCGACCTTTCCATGTGGGACGCGCAGGCGGAGGAATTGTCCCGGCATTTCCGGGTGTTGCGCTACGATCGTCGCGGTCATGGCCTGTCGTCGGCTCCGCCGCCACCCTACACTCTATCTGACCTCGGACACGACGTGATCGCCCTGCTTGATGCCCTGGCGATCGAGCGCGCGCATTTCTGCGGGCTGTCGATCGGCGGCCTCACCGTGCAATGGCTGGGCATCCATGCGGGTGCGCGCCTGGACAAACTTGTCGTCTGTGCGACCGCGGCGCGTATCGGCACGCCCGAGAGTTGGGCCACCCGGATTGAATCCGTCAAGGCAGATGGTCTTGCGGTCCTCCGATCGGCGACAGCCGAACGCTGGTTCAGCGCGACGTTCACTGCGCGTAACGCCGGCACTGTCGGCAAGGTGCTGGACGGTTTCGCCGCCACATCGACAGACGGCTACATCGGCTGCTGTGCGGCTCTCGCCGGGGCAGACCTCAGGGACGACATCAAGCGCATCACCAATCCCGTACTCGCCATTTCCGGCGACGAGGACCCGGTGTGTCCGCCTTCCGATATTGAAGAGATCGCCGCCCGCGTACAACAGGGGCGGCATCTGTCATTGCCCGGCCGGCATATCGTCAACATCGAGTCCGCGCCGGCATTCAACGCAGCGCTGCTCCAATTCCTTCACGACTGAAGGCAGTTCGAACGGCGCCACGCCAATCAATTCAGCGCTTATTTGACGGGAACGAGAAGCGGCGCGTCCTTTGTGACGATGTAGGTCGCGAGTTCCGATGCCTTGGCAGCGCCGACGTTCTTCGCCACATGGGCAACGCCGGCTGGAATGAACAGCGCCTGGCCCGCCTGAAGCGTCACGGGATCCCGGCCCTCAAGCTGGTATTCGAGCGAGCCTTCGAGCACATAGGCGATTTCTTCGCCCGGATGGGAATGCTTGATCGAGGCCGTGCCCGGTTCGATGTCGACACGAACCTGCACGGCTTCGTGTCCGGGCACGCTGATCTCGTTCTTGATCAGGTCCGTACGCTGGATGCCTTGCATCTGCTGGGCCTCCGCCATGCGAAGCGTCGTCATGCTGCCGGCGATCAGCAAGGCTGCGGCGATGATGCGGGTCGTTTTCATGGGGTCCTCCGTGTTGGATGGTTGCATGTGCGTCGTTGGAAGCACGTGCATTTCAGCGGAGGCGTGTATTGGCGGTGTGTCGGCCGCGCGGCGCTTTTGTAAGCCTTTGTATTCTTCGCTCGCGGTCGTCCCGTTGCGGGCAATGGGGGACGGTGCGACCCCGCCCCGACGGGAGGAGATCCGCTGTGCGCATCGCCTCCCGCCTTGCGGTTTTACCGACCGCTATTCGCCGAGGCTCTGCTGCAAGGCCTCGCGGGCAAGTTTGACGATTTCCGCGTGGATGTCGGCACGGGGGCGTTCGGTCGGTTGGCAGATCGGATCGACCTCGCCGAAGGTCTTGAGCAGTTCGGCGGCGCCGTCCTTGCATATCGGCAGGAAGCTGAAGTGGTCCGCTCCGGCGACCGCGGCATAGGAGCCCTTGGGCGTCAGCGCCGCCAGCGGCTCGGAGGCGACGGCAAGCGGGATCGTCTCCTTGTTGCCGAGATTGATGAAAATGCATCGGGATCGCGATCGCCTTGAGGCTGTCTTTGACATAGGCCTGGGCAAGGCCGGGGTCGACGAGTACCGCGGATTTGACCCGGGGGTCCCGGTTCGACTGTTCGAAACGCGCCTTGTCGACGGTGCGAAGATCGAGCTTGTCGACGTCGACCGGCGCATCGGCGACGTAGCCCCTGCCGCCGACGAACCAGGCGCAGTCCCACTTGCCGTAGCTGTCGCAGTAGCGGGCGTAGGCATCGAGACTGGCCCTTGCCCCTGAAATTTCCATGGCGGTCGAGCCGCCGAGAGAGAAACCGAGGACGGCGATCCGCTCGGGGTCGATTGCAGCGCTCCATCGCGGATCCCGGGAGAACATGTCGATCAACGCGGAGAGGTCGGATGTACGCTCGCAAAGCTTCGGCGTGTTGGCGGGTGTCGAGTCGCCGCTGGTGGTGCCGGGATGGTTGGGGGCGGCCACGATGAAGCCGGCCGCTGCAAGCTCGGCCGCAAGCCAACTCATCGCCTCGACGCGACCGCCCGAACCATGGGATAGAACCACCAGCGGATATCGGCCCTGGCGCAAGGGGGCGTTCTTCGATGCGGGCGATCCCTCGAAGATACGATTGTCGCCGACAAGCACGGGTTCAATCGCGAATTCCGTCGGGTGACGTCTCTCAGTCCTGGATCCTGGCGCGAGCAGAACCGGGAAGAAACGCCGGACCGAGAAGGTGGGGCGATCATCGGCACGGGCTATCCCTGCCAAATCTGCCCGGCGGTGGTGCGGCCGGGCAGATAAGTTGGGCAAGACTTGGCTGTGACCCGTCTCGTGACGGCAAAGGCTTACTGCTGATCCCCGGTGTTGCGGCCGATGGTGATCGAGAGATCCTTCGTCTCACCGGTCCGCCAGACACTCAGGCTCTTCGAGGTGCCGGGCGAGAGGTCGGCGACCATGCGCGAGAGATCACGCGGTGACTTGACCGGGCTGCCGCCGAAGGCGGTGATGATGTCGCCGGCCTTCAGGCCGGCCTTGGCGGCAGGTGTTCCGTTGTTGACGTCGGCGACCAGCGCGCCTTCTGCCTGGTGGAGGCCGATCGCATCGGCGATGTCAACGGTCACCGGTTGAATTTCGACGCCGATGAAGCCGTGCTGGATCGAACCGTCCTTCACCAGTTCGGCGACGACCTTCTGTGCCTGATCCGAGGGGATGGCGAAACCGACGCCGACGCTGCCGCCGTTGGGCGAGTAGATGGCGGTATTGATGCCGACCACCCTGCCCGCAGCGTCGACCAGCGGTCCGCCGGAATTGCCGCGGTTGATCGGGGCGTCGATCTGAATGAAATCGTCATAGGGGCCGCTGTGCAGATCGCGGCCACGGGCTGAGACGATGCCGGCGGTCACGGTCGTGCCGATGCCGAACGGATTGCCGATCGCAAGCACCTGGTCCCCGACCCTGAGGCCATCGGAATCACCCCAGGCGACGGTTGCAAGCGGCTTAGCCGGCTTGATCTTCAGCACGGCAAGGTCGTTCTTCGGATCGGCGCCGACGAGCTTGGCGGGCACCTGGGTACCGTCGTCAAGCGTCACCGTGATGCTCGACGCCTTGTCGATGACGTGGTTGTTGGTGACGATGTAGCCGTCCGCGGTCACGACGAAACCGGAGCCGAGCGCTTCGGCCCGTTGGGCCGGGCGCTGCTGCGGTGCCTGGTCCGGCAGGGGTATGCCCTGATCGCGGAAGAACTGGCGAAACTGCTCGTCGAAGGGCGAGTTTCCGCCGAGTTGTGACGCTTCGTCGTTGCCGGTGTTTTCGGCTTTGATCACGGTGGTGACGGTGACGACCGCCGGCTTGTCCGCCGACACGATCGGCGCGAACGAGCCGCCGGATGCAGCCGGGGCCGCAACCGCCGGGCCGGGCGCGGCGGCCGCCGCCACGTCATGACCTGAAAAGGCTGCCACGGAAAGGGGCGCGATGATGACGGCTGCTCCGAGGAGGGCGACAGCACGGTACCTCATGAGAATGTTTGACATGGTCTTGTTCCATTCGCTGCCAGGTCGCCGAGCGATCCCCGCCGCGCGCCCCGTATTGGGAACTGATCGCGGTTCGTTGCCTCGGTCGGCTTCGTGTAAGGGCTTGTGTCGATTGCCGGAGCCGGACTCGTAGGTGGGTCCGGCGCCGACAGTGGCGGCTCACCCGAAAGCCGGACGGGCCGCCTCTGCCTGTTGGTCAGGCCATTCGAGCGATGTCATGGTCGAGGTGGCGAACTTCGATCTGCAGCCGCGCATAGGAATGCGCGGGCAACATGCCGTGATGGGCTGCGGCGGTCTCGACTGCCTGGGCGCGCACTGCGCCGTCTTCGCGTTCAAGCTTCCTGTAGTTTGCCGCGGTCAGCATGCCCCGTTCGCGGTCGGCATTGATCCGGTGATTGTCGACCCGGAGTTCATACAGAACGTGGTTGAGACGGTTCGATGACATGTGAACAGGTACGCGGTAGACCTGCATGGCCGGGGCCGTCATGTCGTCCTGGTTGAGAATGCCCTGGTAATAATCACCGGTAAAAGCGCCCTTGTCGTTGTTGCGAGCGTTGTCATGATCCACAACGCTGTCACGATCAAAATCGTGATGTTCGGCAGCGAAGGCACCGCCGCTCAGGAGGACGAGAGCGAGGGTTGCGATGGTAGTGGTCTTGAGGGGCGAGCGCATATCTGCATCTCCTGAAATCAAGGAAGCTGGGAGCGCTTCCATTCGAGGCTGTCTCCTATTGTCGCGTCACGGCCGAAGCGGTCGCCGGCAATATTCAGCCTCAATATGAAGGTAATACTTCGATGCGCGCTAGTCATGTTAATATAATGTAATATTGCTCCATTTTTTCTAGCAAAATCAAATTGTTAACTTTATGTAATAAACGCCGTTCGCGCACTATCCCGAAAAAATACTCTTCGCGCCTGCCTCTCGGAAACGGGGCTTGGCCGACGTATCCGGCCGGCGCAGAACAAATCGCTAGGAGCCGGCGTAGTGCGCGCGGGGGCGAATCAGTTCGCCGCTCTCGACCTGCTCCATGGCATGCGCGAGCCAGCCGACGGTGCGTGCGAGCGCGAAGATGACGAGGGGTGCGTCTTCGGGAAGGTTGTATGTCGCTGCAAGGGCGGCCAGTGAAAAGTCGAGATTGGCCGGCTCTCCAAGCAGTTCCTCGCCGGCTTCGGCCAAAGTGGTATAGAGGGCTGGTACCTCGAAGCTCTTCATGATCGCCTTTGCGCGTGGATCGCCATCCGGATAGAGCCGATGGCCAAAGGCCCGGACCACGCCCTCCGAGGAGAGCAATCCCCGGATCGCTTCGCGCACACCGTTTGCTGCCGCCTGTTCGGCCAGGCGCGTGACGCTGAGCCAGGCGCCGCCATGCCTCGGCCCGGTAAGAGTGGCAAGGCCTGAAAGCGTGGCGGCGGAAAGTGCTGCACCCGAGGAGGCCGTGACACGGGCTGCGAAGGCCGAAACGTTGAGCTCGTGCTCTGCGGTCAGTACCAGGCATTTGCGGATGGGCTCGGCCGCTTCCGGCCGTCCCCAACCGAGCGCCAGCCGCTGATGCAGCGGCATCCGCTCCGGCGACGGGGCCAGTCCTGCTGCGACGCTCGCAAGCACATCAGCCGCCTCTGCCTTCAATATGGCCGGCCGACGGCCGAGCGCCGGCAAGTCGCCTTCGATTCGTGCGGCCAGGCACGCGAACGTTGCCGCCAGGCGCGATTGGTCGCCGCCACGATCGCCGCCGGGAATGGTCACCGTCTCGGACGACTGCCAAAGCAGCGTTGCTATATCCTCCAGCGTTGCGTCGCCGCCGAGTTCGATGGCATCGCGGCCACGATAGAAGAGCCGCCCGCCGGCAATGCTGGATATCGTCGTTTGCAGAACCGGCTCGCCCCAGCGGATCGCCCCGGCGGCGACGACCGCCGCTTGCCGCCGTCCGGCGTGGCGTTCGGCCAGCCGGTTGACGTCGTCGGCCTGATACAGGCTGCGGCGCGGGTCGGCCGGGTCGGGTTTGGCGCGGATGCGCCCGCGGCTGACATTGGCATAGAGCGTCTGCCGTTTGCTGCCGAGCTTGGCGAGCGCCTCTTCGGCGGTGATCCAGAGTGTGTGCATGTTGATCAATTGCATCAAGATTGACGTCAATAGATCTAGGTCGGATCATTCTCCCCGTAAAGGAGAAACTTGATGATGAAGAACGGACTTGAAGACGTCGTTGCCGCCGAAACGCAGCTCTCCCATGTTGACGGCGAGGCGGGTCAATTGATCATTCGCGGCATCTCGCTCGATCACCTGGCCGGCCAGGCGAGCTACGAGGATGTCGTGGCGCTGTTGTTCGAGGGGTTGCTGGGGCCGATGCCGGACCGGACCGAACTCGCCAGGCGCCTGGGTGAAAAGCGGGCGGACGTGTTCGCCCATGTCGGCGCCATCGACGACGCGCTGCTGGAACTACCGCCAGTCGACATCATGCGCGCACTCATCGCCCGGCTCCCGGATGGCGACGACCTCGAGACGGCCTTACGTCTGCTTGCTGCGCCGGCCGTCTTCCTTCCGGCCGCACTTCGCCTGAAGAGGGGTGAAAGCCCGCTCGCGCCGACCCCGGCGCTGTCGCACGCCGCCGATATCCTCGCCATGCTCGGTGCCAAGCTGCCGAGCCGGCAAGACGTGGCGGCGCTCGATGCCTATCTGGTGACGATTTCGGACCATGGCCTCAACGCCTCGACCTTCGCCTCGCGCGTGGTCGCCTCCACCAAGGCCGGTCTTACCTCGTCGGTGCTTGCCGCCATCGGCGCGCTCAAAGGGCCGCTCCACGGCGGTGCACCCGGGCCGGTGCTCGACATGCTCGACGCGATCGGAACGCCTGAGAATGCGGAAACCTGGCTTTCTGACGCGCTCGACCACGGCGAACGGCTGATGGGCTTTGGCCATCGTGTCTACCGCGTCCGCGATCCCCGCGCCGATGCGCTGAAGGGCGCGCTGAAACGACTGATCGTCGCGCATCCGGCGAACCGCGATCGTATCCAGCTGGCAGAAGCGGTCGAGCGATCGGCGCTCGCCATCCTCAAGGCGCGCAAGCCCGAACGTCCGCTCGACGTCAACGTCGAGTTCTACACGGCGCTGCTGCTCGACGCGCTGAACTTCCCGCGCGAGGCGTTCACAGGTGTCTTCGCGATCGGCCGGACGGTCGGTTGGATCGCCCATGCACGCGAGCAGGCGCTGGAAGGTCGGCTTATCCGTCCACGTTCGCTCTATGTCGGGCCGCTGCCGCAGCAAGCGGCCTGAGGGTCAGGGCGCGGCTGATCTCTGTCAGGCGGCCGACACCATCCGCGCATTTCGCAGGTGTTGTTGAAAGAACGACGGCAGTACCCGGTGGGTACCGCCGTACTTGAAAACAGGAAGCACGCCCGAAAGAACGTTGCTTCCGAAATAGGTCGGCGGCCGTTAGGCCGCCTTCTTTGCGTCGAAGGGGATTTCGATGTCGACGGCGAGCGTCGAGACCTGGGGGCCGCGTTCCATCGTGACCCGGACCTTGTCGTCGTCGATCTGCATGTGCTTGGAGATCGCCTGGAGGATTTCATCGCGCAATTTGGTGACGAGGTCGCTATCGCCGGCGGATGCGCGCTCATGGGCGAGCAACACCTGCAGCCGTTCGCGGGCTGCCGGCGCTGACTGTGTACGGGAGAAGAAACGGAAAAGGTTCATGCCGCTTTCCTTCCGAAAATCTTGCCGAGGAAGCTGCGCTTCTCGCCGGGAATGGTGATCGGCAGGGCTTCGCCCTTGAGCCGGCGTGCCGCGTCGAAATAGGCGAGCGCCGGGGCGCAACGATTGTCGGCGAGCGTCACCGGCGAGCCGACGTTGGAGGCACGCAGCACGTCAGCGCTTTCTGGGATGATGCCCATCAGCGGGATCGACAGGATTTCCAAGACGTCGTCGACCTTCAGCATGTCGCCGCGCTCGGCGCGAACCGGGTCGTAGCGGGTCAGCAGCAGGTGCTTTTCCATGCGCTCGCCGTTTTCGGCCTTCAACGTCTTGGAGTCGAGCAGGCCGATGATGCGGTCGGAGTCACGCACTGACGAGACTTCCGGATTGGTCACGACGATGGCGATATCCGCATGGCGCATGGCCAGCGTGGCGCCGCGTTCGATGCCGGCGGGGCTGTCGCAGATGACCCAGTCGAAGGCGTTCTGAAGGGCGGCGATGACCTTCTCGACACCTTCCGGCGTCAGGTTGTCCTTGTCGCGGGTCTGGGAGGCCGGCAGCAGGTAGAGCGTCTCCAGGCGTTTGTCGCGGATCAGCGCCTGCGACAGCTTGGCCTCGCCCTGGATCACATTGACCAGGTCATAAACGACGCGGCGTTCCGCGCCCATGACGAGATCGAGATTGCGAAGACCGACGTCAAAGTCCACGACGACGACCTTCTCGCCGTTCTGAGCGAGTGCGGCGCCCAGTGCGGCGCTGGACGTCGTCTTGCCGACGCCGCCCTTGCCCGATGTAACTACGACTACCTTGCCCATTCGTCTCTCCAAGTATCTAAGAATTCGCCTTCGCCTACATCCTCATGACCCCGGCCGGATCGACCTGAATCACCAGATGCGGATGGTAAGCATCCACACCTTTCCTTGCCTCGGCCTAACCGAGTGTTCCGGCCTTCAGCTCTTCGCCGTCGAGCCAGATCTGCACGGCCTTGCCACGCAGGTTCTGCTCCATGTCGTCGGCCGTCTTGTAGAAGCCGTCGATCGCAATCAGTTCCGCTTCGAGCTTACGGCAGAAGATCCGCGCCGAAGCATTGCCCGTGGTGCCGGCCATCGCCCGGCCGCGCAGGGCGCCGTAGATATGGATCGAGCCGCCGGCGACGACTTCGGCGCCCGAAGCGACAGAGCCGATAATCGTCACGTCGCCTTCGGGGAAGAACAGCGACTGGCCGGAACGCACCGGCTGAGTGACGACGATCGACGGCGTCGCCTTGGTGGCAAGCGGTTCTGCCGTGATCACGGCTTCCGCGGCTGCTTCCGCTTCCGGCGTCTCGGCCTTTTCGGCCTGTTCCGCCATCTTGGCTTCGGAGTCTGCCGCGGGGCGACCGTCGGTCATCGCGGGTGGAAGGTCGGCGCCGAGCAGCGACTGGCGCGCGCCCTCGATGCCCATGATCCGGACATTACGTTTGCCGAGCTGGTCCACGAGTTCGCGCAGTTGCGAACGATCGATTTCGAGGCCATCGACGTCGAGCACGACCGGACGCCGCAGGAAGAAGCCGGCGGAGCGGGAAGCCAGATCGTCGAGCCGGGTAAGCCAATCCTCGAGGGGGAGCTCGGGGGTCAGCGCTAGCGCAAGGAAGGATCGCCCCTTGAGGCGGATCGGCCGGGATTCGGTTAACACATCGTTCATCTTGGTAAATTTTCCGTTGCTTCGATGTACCGAGGAAATGGTTAACAAATGGTTAATTCGGCATTACGAAGGTTAATGAGATGGCTGTCGCGGGCGGCCTGTCGGCACTGAAAAACAAGGGAAATCGCTCTTCGAAACAGAGCGAGCTTTTAACCGTTGTTGCCCTTGCGAGGGCGGATTTGACCCTCTGCTGCGCGCCGCCGAGCAGGTGAATCACCGATCCCGTCGGTCCGAATCGCTCGGTCTTGCGAAGGGAGTTGACATTGGAGTGCTAAAATAAGAACATAACGTGAACAAATGGAGGTTTCCCATGAGCCGGAGAGAAACCATGACCCATACGGAAGAAGTGATCGAACGGGCCATGGCTGCCGTCGCAGCCGCCCGAAAGAAACGGGAACGCGAAGCCGAATGGCGCAAGCGCACCTTCGGACGCATCGACATGACGCCGCCGCTGCCGCGTCTGAAGCGCGGCGGCGTGCAGCTCTCGCTGCGGCTCGACGGCTCGGCACGTTGAGCGGAGAAGTGGTTGTCTTGCAACCGGTAGGAAGATGCTGGAGCGCCCCGGGGGCGTTCGTCCGCCTGGAAGCCGCGGTTTGTCCGCGGGCGATGATCAGCGGATCGAGACGGAGCTTCGAGAGGACTGATTATGAGGCATCGTCGAAGCATCGACCTGATGCCGCGCGAAAATGCCGCCGATTACGGCTCGACCCTGGAGCTTTTGCCGGAATGGTATGTGCTGGTGGCGAAATGCGGAAAGTGCCGGCATCAAGGGCGAATTGAGCGTCGGGCAATTGCCGGCATCCACGGATGGGGCGTCGACCTCAACTCCATTGGCCGAATGCTCAAATGTTCGCGCTGCGGAAACAGGGAAGGGAACAAACTGCTGCTTGGCAAGTTGCCCCGCGACTAATGTGGCAGATGGCACGGGAAGCGACGGAACTCTCCTGCGCTCGGTCCGGTGGAGTGGTCCGCGCTTTCAAGGTGAGACCATCCACTCTGGCTGATGCACCAGAGTATGGAGCCACCCACATAAAGTATCCATTCATTATTTTTGGTGGTGATAAGTCATCTATCTCCTGCAATTCGAGATCACGGATGTTTGTTAACAAAAGTTATCAACCGTGATGCGGAAGAGATAAAGTGAATCTGGAACAATTTATTAGTCTTTTCGTTGAGTTGGTGATCGAACGAAAGGATGAGATCATGAAGAAGCTTGTAATCACGGCGGCTGTTGCTGCTCTAGTGGCAGGCTCCGCCTTTGCTCAGGACACCGACAAGCAGGCCGGTACGGCTGCAGGTATGGTCGGTGGCGCAGCAGCAGGTGCTGTCGTCGGTGGCCCGATCGGTGCCGGTGTCGGCGCCGTGGTGGGTGGTGCGCTCGGTGGGGCGCTGACGCCGCCGCCGCCGGAAGTGGTCACCTATGTCGAGCAGCAGCCGGCTCCGCCGTCGGTGGTCGTGCAGGAACGTGTCGTGGTCGGTAAGCCGATCCCGCCTGCTGTCGTCCTGATGCCGGTCCCGGAAAATCCGCGCTATGCCTATGCGGTCGTCAACGACCACCGGGTGATCGTGGAACCTCAGTCGAGAACGGTGGTTCAGGTCATCAACTGACCCACGGCTCGATAGTCTCTCCTCTGGGGCGGCGTTTAAACGCCGCCCTTTTACCGTTTCCATTTGGCTACTCTAGTTTGGCGCAGCCGGACGTTTCGAATTTCCGGCCACTTCCTTTTTTCAATCTGGAGAAAGCTTGGGGTAGTCTCGGGATATCTAATATATATTTCAAAATAAATTGCCTATATTTCGAGTATTTATTCAGAGTTGCTTTGTTTCGCCACTGCAATACATTTCGATCCTGGATTATATCTTGCAAATTGAATGTATTCATAAGTCGATAGAGGAAGATGGCGGTATGGCGAAGATCGTAGGCTCGTCTGCGAGCGATGTTTTGAAGGGCACCGCGGAGAGCGACCACATCTGGGGCCTGATCGGGATGGACACGATCGATGGCGGCGGCGGTGACGACTTTATCAGCGGCGGGGCACACGACGACACCCTGACGAGTTCGAGCGGCTACGACCGCATCGACGGTGGCGACGGCAGTGACCAGATCGTTCTCACCGGGACCGGCGGCGCCGTTACGGGCGGCCGGGCTTCGACGGTCTCGTCGTCGACTTCTCGCAAACCGCCGACCGGATGGTTTTCAACGGTGCCGGCGGCCATGGCTATGTTGGCGACCCGGGCGTCGCCAGCAGGCACGTCTTCTTCCACGATATCGAGTGGCTGCGCATTCTGGCCGGCAGCGGTGACGACAGGATCACCGGGACCGCCGGCAGCGACCGAATTTCGACCGGTGCCGGCAACGACGTCGTCAATGCAGGCGCCGGCAACGACATCATCACCAACACGGGCGGTTACGATCGTCTCGACGGTGGTGACGGAAACGATCGCTTCGTGCTCGTCGGGACGGGCAGCACGGTCTTCGGCGGCGCTGGCGACGACACGCTGGTCGTCGATCTCTCGGCATCGACCGCTCCGGTCGTGTTCAACCTGGAAAACGGACACGGCATCATCGCAGAGGGGACGCTGCAGGAGCGACACCTCTTTGTCCAGCATCAGGATGTCGAGCAGGTTGTGTTGCTGACCGGACGCGGAAACGACCGCATTACGGGAAGCGCGCGTGACGATGTTATCGAGACGGCAGGCGGCAGCGATTTCGTCGATGCCGGGGCGGGCGACGACAGGATCACCGACGGGAGCGGCGCCAACCGTCTCTTTGGCGGCGACGGCGATGATGGGATCACCTCCACCTTCTACTCAGCCGAAATCGACGGCGGCGCGGGCCAGGACTGGCTCTATATCAGCGAGATGGCGCGCACCAGCGATCTCACCATCGATTTCGCCGCCGGCAAGGTTTCGACCGGCACTGTACTACGCGGCTTTGAGCAGGCGAACCTCGCGCTGGGCAGCGGCAACGACCGGGTCATCGCCGGCGATCTTGCCTATCTCACGGTCGAGGCCGGTGCTGGAAACGATCACCTCGAAGGCGGCGCCGGGCGGGACGCGCTTTATGGCGAGGACGGCAATGATTACATTCACGGGGGAGCCGGAAACGACTCGATCGTCACGGGCGCCGGCGACGATGTGGCCTATGGCGGCGATGGAATGGACACACTTGCCAATACCGGCGGCAGCGATGTGCTCGATGGCGGCGCCGGCGACGACTGGCTGCAGGACACCTTCCCCGGCAGCGGCAGCCTCGGTGTTGCGTCGATCCTGCGCGGCGGCGCCGGCAACGACACGATCAATGCCCGATACCTCGGCGAGGTCGATGGCGGTGAGGGGCGGGATCTGTTGAACCTCAATTTCGGCGCCTTGCCTGAGGCGACGGATTTCGATGCGGCGCGTGGCGTGACGCATACCGGGCTGACCTTCGCCAATATCGAATATTTCAACATCTCGAGCGGGCGCTACGACGACGTGCTGCGCGGCGGCGACGACAACGATACCTTCTATTCGTCGAGCGGCAACGACATCCTCGATGGGCGCGGTGGCGATGACAAGCTGCAAGGCGCTTCGGAAAGCGATCAACTCTTCGGCGGCGACGGCGCGGACTTCCTCGACGGCGGTTCTCAGGACGATTTGCTGAGCGGCGGTAACGGTGCCGATCGGCTGATGGGTGGCAGCGGTGCCGACACCTTTTACTGGTCGTCGGAAACCTCCGGTGAAGCGGGCCTCGATCGCATCCTCGATTTCTCCGGCGGGCAGGGCGACCGTATCGCTTTTTCGCAGGACGCCGAGGATACAACGGGCATTCACAGCTATGCCGACTTTCTCGCTGCCGCGCACGATACCGTCGATGGCGTGTTCGTCGCCTTCAACGGCACCGATGTCGAAGGCATTCTGATCGAGGATGTTTCGCTTTCGGTTCTGACGGAAAGCGATGTCGTCTTCGGCCTCGGCTGACGTTTCTTTTGCCGGGCTTCAAGTACTCGGCGGTTCGCTCGTGTCAGGGGCGTCGCCGCTCTCCCTTGTCAGGCGCCCATCGATCAGATGAAGACGCCGGTCCATGCGCGCGGCCATGCCGAGATCGTGGGTGACGGCCACCACGGTCTTTCCCTTTTCACGGACGAGGGCCTCCAGGATCTTGAACACCTGTTCCGAACTCTGGCTGTCGAGGCTGCCGGTGGGCTCGTCGGCGAGGATCAACGGTGGATCATTGGCAAGCGCCCGGGCTACCGCCACGCGCTGGCGCTGGCCGCCCGAGAGCTGATCGGGCCGCTTGTCCAGGTGATCGGCAAGGCCGAGTGCGGCAAGCAGGTCGCTCGCCCTCTCGCGCATCTCGTTCCGGCCAAGGCGACCGAGCTTGCGCATGGGGATCTCGACGTTTTCGCGGGCGGTGAATTCCGGCAGCAGGAAATGGAACTGGAAGACGAAGCCGATATTGGCGAGCCGCGTGGCAGCCCGTTCGTCCTCGTTCATCTGCGCCGTGTCGCGGTCGCGGATCGCGAGCGAGCCGCTCGTCGGCCGGTCGAGCAGGCCGAGCAGATAGAGAAGCGACGACTTGCCGGAGCCCGAGGGGCCGGTGACTGCGACGAATTCCTGCTCGCCGACGCTCAGGGATATGTCCTTTACCAGCGTGACCGGCACGGTCTCTCTGAGGATGCGCGTCAGATCCTTTGTCTCGATCAGCGTGCTCATGTCGCGCCCCGGATGATGTCGACGGGATTGGCGCGGGCCGCGCGCCGTGCCGGCAGATATCCTGCGACCGCTGCCGATCCGAGCGCTAAGGCGGCGGCGATCAGATAGTGCAGCATGCTCCAGGCGATCGGTAGCCGGGTCATCTCCTGGCCGGTCGCAGCGAGCTCGAAGCGCACCAGCGAGAGCGCATAGATCATCGCGAAGCCGAGCGCCCAACCGAGAAGCGTACCGGCCGTGGCGATCGCCACGCCTTCAAGCACGAAGAGGAAGCGCATGTCGGCCTCGGTGAAGCCAAGCGACTTCATGATGGCGATGTCGCGCGCCTTCTCGTGCGTTATCGTCGAGATGATGTTGAAGATGCCGAAGCCGGCGACCAGCATGATCGCCGCGACGACCGTGTACATGATCACATTGCGCACGACGAGCGCCTCCAGGATCGACTCGTTGGCCTCCTGCCAGGCGACCGCCTTGTAGCCAAGCTCCGCCTCGATGCGCCGCGCCACCGCAGGGGCTGCATTCGGATCGTCGAGCTTGATGTTGATCTCATTGATCGCGTTCGGCCGGGCCGAGAGGATCTGCGCGTTCTTCTGCAGCACATAGGCTTCGCCTTCGTCGCGGGCTGTCGTGCCGGTGTGGAAGAGGCCGACGATCTTGAAGCGGCGGCTGAGCCCCACCGAGGAGACGGCGGTGATCGTATCGCCGAGCTTGGCGCCGAGCCGCGAGGCCATGGTGTCCCCGACCACCATATTGTTGCCGCCGGCGGCAAGGGCCGCGAAACTGCCGGCCTTGAAGTCTCCGATGATCGGCGAAATCCGTGGCTCGGCCTGCGGGTCGATGCCGATGACCGCGGCGCCAACCTCCTGGCCGGAGTAGCGAATGACGCCTTGCGCCTTCAGGGTCGCGGCAAAGCGGCCGGGGATCCAGCCGTCAAGCCAGGAGAGCGCCGCGGTGGGATTGATGATGCCGCGGCGGTCGTCGCGCGGCCGAAGGCCGGAGATGGCGGCGGCATCGAACAGAACTTCTGCCGGCTGTCGCCGCGCCGTGCGCTGCTCATCGGTCACCTGCACATGCGGCATGGTGTCGACGAGCTGGCGAACGAAATCGTCCTGCCCGCCCTGCATCAGCGCTGCCATGGCGATGGAGAAGCCGACGCCGACAGCCACGCCCAGCATCGCGACGATCGTCTGCCGGCCCCGCCCGGAGATGTGCGTCAGTGCGATGTCGAGGATGAGGCGCATGGCGGGCTCATTTCTCCGGGGCGGGCATGGCCTTGACGCGCGTGCCGTCGGCGAGGCCGGTCGGGAAGGGTGAGACGATGCGCGCGTCGCCTGTGAGCCCGGAGAGAACCTCGACGCCATCGGCGCCGCGTATGCCTGTTTTCAGTTCATGTATCCGGGCGCGATTGCCGTCGATCACCGCGGCCTTCGTTCCCTCCAGCGCCACGGTCGGGATGACCAAGGCGCCATGCGACACACGCACGATGATGTTGACGTCGGTCGACATGCCGATCCGAAGCGGCGTGTCGTCGGGAAGCCGAAAGCGCACGCGATAGGTCTTCGTCACCGGGTCGCCCTTGGGCGTGATGCTGTCGACCGTCGCTTCCAGCTTGCGGTCGGGAAAGGCCTCCGACCGCAACAGCGCCCGCTGACCGACTTCGACGCGTGGAATGTCCTCTTCGTTGACGTCGGCCGTGACGATCAGCGGTTTCGGCTCGCCGACCCAGAAGAGCACCGTGCCGAGATCCGCGACCTCGCCGATCTCACCGTCCTGCCTGAGCACCTGTCCGGCGCTCGGTGCCCTCAGCACATAGGTGGCGAGCCGCGCCTGACGACCGGCCACGAGCGCCTCGAGCTGGCCGAGTTCGCTGCGGGCCCGGTCGACCTCCTGTTCGCTGATCGTGCTGCGTTCCGCGAGCGCGACCTTGCGCCGGTATTCTTCCTGCGCCAGCGTCAGGCGCGCCTGGAGTTCGCCGAGCGCTGCCCGCGCTTCGGTGTCGTCGAGGCGGGCGAGCACATCGCCCCTGGCGACGCGCTGACCCTCGCAATTGCACTGCTCGACGATCCGCTCGGCGACCGTTGGGGTAACCTTTGCCCAGGTGCGCGGCTCCACGACGCCGTCGGCATAGATAATCTCTGCCGCATCGCCGCGCTTCGGCGCGATGACGGAAACGGGAACCGGGCGAAACAGATACCAGGAGGCAGCCGCGCCGATGGCAACGACGATCGCTGCTCCGATCGCATAACGAGCCAGCCGCACGAGACGCTCCTTGAATGCTCTCTATCCGTTCTGTATAAATAGACCGACGGTCGGTTTGTTTCAAGGATGCCGATTTTCGGCCCCTTGGGGAGCCTCGTGGACCGGATAGTGAACCCGTGCCAAGCCGCTGTTCTGGGAGTGCTTTATGGTCAGAACGAAAAAATCGCCGGAAGTCCGATCGAACGAGCTGATCGATTGCGCCGAGCGGCTGTTCTTCCAGCATGGCTACGAGAATACGACGGTCAACGACGTCATCCGCGAGGCCAATGTCTCCAAGGGGGCCTTCTACCACTATTTCGTTTCGAAGGAGGCGCTGCTGGAGGCGGTCGCCACCCGTCTGGCTCAGCGGAACCTTAGGGAATTGCAGCCGCTGTTCGAAGACCCGTCGCTGGATGCGGTCGGGCAGCTGAACGCGCTTTTCGCCGGCTCGCGGCGGCTGAAGCTCGAAATGGCACCGCAGCTGAAGAATACCTTCAACGCCCTCTTCAAACCGGAAAACATCGCCCTCTATCACCGCATCGATGAGGCTCTGCTCTCCGTCAGCATACCTCTGGTCGCCGAGATGCTGCGCCGCGGGCACAAGGAGGGAACGCTCGATGCGCCCGATCCGGAAGCCTCCGCCCTGATGCTGCTGCAGTTGCGGCTGAGCGTCGCCAAGGTGATGCACAAGGCGCTGCAGCGCTACGAAGCCGGCGACGTCGATGGGGCGGCGGCGATGCTCGACGGCTGGATGCGGACCTACGGAACCGCCATAGAGCGTTTTCTGAAACTCCCGGACGGGTCGATCGAAGTGACCGAGCCCGGTTTTGCCCGCGCCTTCCTCGAAGCGTGAGCTGCGAGGGCGTGTCTCAGCTCTTCTGCGCGGCGCGCAGGGCGGATGCCGGATAGCGCAGCGTCGGATCGAAGGGGTTGAGCTTGCTGCTGATCGCCTGTGCCTCGGCCTTCAGCAAATCGGTGATGGTGCCGCTCCGTGTTTCGGTCAGGCGGGATGCCAGCGTGCCGATGCTCAAGGAGGCGACCGCGATGCCGTTGCGGTCGAGCACGGGAACGCCGAGACCGGCCATGCCCTCGATCATCTCGAAATTCATCTGCGCGGCGCCGATGCGCCTGACCTCCTCGATCTTGATGCGCAGGTCCACCTCGTCGATCGCGGCGCGATCCATGATGCGCGGCATGTTGAACTTGATGATCGCCTCACGCTCTTCCTCCGGCAGGTGAGCGAGGATGGCGATGCTGCCCTGGCCGATGCCGAGCGGCACCTTGCCGCCGATGTCGCCGGTAAAGGAACGGATCGGGAAGGGGCCCTCGACCCGGTCGAGGCAGATCGCATCGAAATTGCTGCGCACCAGCAGGAAGACGGTGTCGTTGAACGTGGCCGAGAGCCTGAGCAGCGACGGCCGCGCGATGTCGAGAATACCTTCGCGCCTTCGCGCCTGCGACGCGATCGAGAAAAACTCCAGCGACAGGCGATAGGATTTCCCCTCCGGCATCTGCTCGACGAGCCCTTCGGCGATCAGGCTCTTCAGCAGGCGGTGGGCCGAGGGCTGGGTGAGATTCAGCCTGCGCGCGAGATCGATCACCCGCACACCCTCGCTCGCGTTCTCCGCGAGGTCTTTCAGGATGTGGATTGCCTTCGCGAGGCTGGAACTTCCTGCATTCTCTGATTCCGACATTTGCGCGCTTCTCTCGAATTTCACATGAAAGGATTCCGTATATCGGATTTTTTTAACAAAAAATTCCGAAATAGAAAATTGCATTTGTGTTTTTCGTCAATTTCCTGGAGTTAAATCACAAGCCTTCTCAGGGTGGGTGCGCCAAAGCGTGGATAGCTGACCGGCTATCGCGATCGCGAAACCGCGCCTTCGCCGGCGCGACCTGCGCTCGGCGGAGATCCTGTCATCTGAGAGGCTTGATGGTTGACGACGCGTCGCAGCCGCCGGGATCGCCGACAAGAAAAACGGGGCGGGCGATCCCTGGGGTAGCGACCCACGGGAGAGTGAGCATGAGTTTCCTGAACCTTGAGAAGATCTCCAAGTTCTACGGGTCGGTGGCGGCCGTTCACGATTTCGATCTGGCGGTCGAAAAGGGCGAGTTCATCTCGCTGCTCGGGCCCTCGGGCTGCGGCAAGACGACGACCCTGCAGATGATCACCGGGCTCGTACGTCCTTCCGCCGGTATCATCACCATGGGCGGGCGCGACATCACCCACCTGCCGCCGCCGCAACGCGAACTCGGCGTCGTCTTCCAGAGCTACGCGCTTTTCCCGCACATGACGGTCGCGCAGAACGTCTCCTTCGGCCTGGAGATGCGCAAGATCGCGAAACCGGAACGCGAGAAACGCATCAAGGAGATCCTGGCGCTCGTCCATCTTTCGGCACTTGCCGATCGCTACCCGCGCGAGATGTCGGGCGGGCAACGCCAACGCGTGGCGATTGCCCGCGCACTGGTCATCAATCCGCCGGTGTTGTTGCTCGACGAGCCGCTGTCGAACCTTGACGCACAGCTTCGCGAGGAGATGCAGTTCGAGCTGCGCCGCATCCAGCAGACGGTCGGCATCACCACCATCATGGTGACGCATGACCAGGCGGAAGCGCTGTCGATCAGCGACCGCGTGGTCGTCATGGAAAAGGGCCGCATCACCCAGGTTGATACGCCCTATGAGCTCTACGAGCATCCGCGCAACGACTTCATCTCGTCCTTCGTCGGCAAGTCGAATTTCCTGCGCGCCACCTCGGCCTTCAACGGCAAGGGCGCGTCGATCAGCATCGACAACACACAGGTCCGCTTCAACACCGACCGCCGCGAACCCGACGGCAAGGTCTCGGTCTTCATCCGCCCGGAAAAACTGCGGCTGACTGAGCCTGGCGAGGGCCAGATTCAGGGCAAGGTGACGACACGCTATTTCATGGGCAGCCAATGGTTGGTGAGCGCCGAGACACCGGCGGGCATTCTCGCCGTCGCGGTTCCCAATCTCGGTGCGCCGCCGCCGGTGGAAGGTGAAACCGTCGGGCTTGCCTGGCAGAACGCCGATTGTCGTGTCCTGGCGGGAGCGGCCAAGTGATGGGCGCTGCGACCTCCGCCATCAAACCGCGCCTGCTTGCGCCCCTCGCCCTTTCCGGCCCGGCGACGCTGTTCTTCATCGGCCTTGTTCTCTTGCCGCTGCTGCTGACGATCATTCTTTCCTTCAACAGCTACGACTACACGGCCGGCATCCAGAGCGACTTCACCTTCGCCAACTACCTGACCGTGCTGCAGGACGAGTATTACCTCGCGACCTTCTGGCGGACGCTTCGGCTGGCGCTTCTGACGACCGTGATCACCGTGCTGATCGGCGTGCCGGAGGCCTACGTTCTCTCGAACATGCGCAAGCCCTGGCGGTCGATCTTTCTCCTGGTCATCATCGGCCCGCTGCTCGTTTCCGTGGTGGTGCGCACCTTCGGCTGGAGCATGCTGCTCGGCAAGAACGGCTTCGTCAACGGTGCGCTCGCCATCGTCGGCCTCAGCCCGGTTCAGCTCCTCTACACCGAGACGGCGATCGTCATCGGTCTCGTGCATATCATGCTGCCGTTCATGGTAATCCCGGTCTGGACCGTGCTGCAGAAGCTCGACCCGACGGTCGAGGCGGCGGCCCTCACCCTCGGCGCCTCGCGCTTCACGGCCCTTCGCCGCATCGTCTTTCCGCAAGCGGCCCTCGGCATCCTCTCGGGCAGCCTGATCGTCTTTGCTCTCTCGGCCAGTTCCTTCGCCATCCCCGGCCTGCTTGGCGGCCGGCGGCTCAAAATGGCGGCGACACTCGTCTACGACGAGTTCCTGATCGAGCTGAACTGGCCGCTTGGCGCGACCATCGCGATCATCGTCCTCGTTGCCAATCTTGTCATCATGCTCGCCTATAACCGCCTGATCGAGCGGCAGGCAAAGCGCAAGCTGGGTTGAAGCCATGCAGAGAAACGGACCCATTGCTCTTGCTTTCCATAGCCTCGTCGTCGTCTTCATGCTGGCGCCGATGGTTGTGGTCTGCCTCGTGGCCTTCACGCCGGAAAACACCCTGGCGATGCCCTGGAACGGCCTTTCGCTTCGCTGGTTCGAGGCGGTCTTCCATCACGGCGACTTCATGTCGTCCTTCGGAAACAGCGTTCGGCTTGCGCTCCTGTCGGCCACTATCTCGACGCTCTTTGCCGTGCCCGCGGCGCTCGCGATCACCCGCTACGAGTTTCGCGGACGCGAGGCGCTGAACGCACTCTTCCTGTCGCCGCTCATCATCCCGCACCTGGTTCTCGGCGTTGCCTTCCTGCGTCTCTTCTCGCTGATGGGCATGGGTGGATCCTTCGGCTGGTTGATCGCCACCCATGCGATCGTCGTCACGCCCTATACGCTGCGTCTGATCCTGGCGTCGCTGACCAGCATGGACCGCAACGCCGAAAATGCGGCGCGCACACTGGGGGCTGCGGAGTGGACGGTGTTTCGCCGGATCACGATGCCGCTCATGCTGCCAGGCATCAGCGGCGGCTGGTTGCTCGCCTTCATCAACAGCTTCGATGAGCTGACCATGTCGATCTTCGTGACATCGCCGTCGACGGTAACGCTGCCGGTCCGCATGTACATGTACGCGAGCGAATCCATCGACCCGATGATGGCGGCCGTTTCCACGCTGATGATCGCGCTTGCGACCGTCACCATGATCATTCTCGATCGCCTGTTCGGTCTCGACCGGCTTCTGGTGGGCAAGGGCTGAGAACCGATGTCGATGCATCCGTTGCTCCAGCGGCGCTACCGCCTGGATGAGGCACCCGTGCCCTTTGTATTGAACGGGACGGCCGAAACCGGCCGTCGAGGCGACACGGTGCTCACCGCAATCCTTTCGGTCAGCGGCCGCCTGAGACAGAGTGAATTCACCGGTGAGAACCGTGCCGGCTTCTGCCTGATCGGTGCCTGTCAGGACTGCTACGTGATGTTGGCGGACGGCAGCCGCGTCCGCGCCTGCAGCACGGCCTTGCAACCCGGCATGGCCTTTATCACCGATCTCGGGGCGATGGCGGAGGCCGTCCATGAGTGAGCCATTGCAGCCGGTGATCGTAGGCGCCGGTCCGGCGGGCATTCGCGCCGCAGAGCGCCTGGTCCGTGCCGGCCTCAGGCCGATCGTGCTCGACGAAGGTCAGCGCGCCGGCGGGCAGATCTATCGCCGCCCGCTGATCGAGGACGGTCGCTCCTATCGCAGCCGCTATGGCTCGGAAGCCGGCAAAGCACGAAAGCTGCACGAGGCGTTCGAGGCGCTTCTGCCTGCGATCGACTATCGTCCCGAAACGCTTGTCTGGAATGTTTCGGCAGCTGAGCGCGGCAATCAGCTCGATCTTCTCTCGGCTGGCCGTCACCGGCAGATCGGTTTTACGCAGCTGATCCTGTGCACCGGCGCGACCGATCGCGTGCTTCCGTTCCCGGGGTGGACGATGCCCGGTGTCTATACACTCGGCGCCTCGCAGGTCGCGCTGAAGGCGCAGGGCTGCACGATCGGCGACCGTGTCGTCTTCATGGGCTCCGGGCCGCTGCTCTATCTCGTTGCCTGGCAATATATGAAAGCCGGCGCGCACGTGGAGGCGGTGCTCGACACCGCGCCCATCACGTCGAAGCGCCACTTGCTGTCGCTTGCCGTTCATGCGCCGAGGATCGTCGGGCTCGGCCTTTTCTATGGGCTGCAGCTTCAGCTCTCGGGCGTGAAGATCCGCTACGGCGTGCGGCCGCAGGCGGTCCTCGGCAAGGGCCAGGTCGAGGGCCTTGGCTTCCGTCGGCCGACGCTCAAGGGTGAGGTCGTCGAGACGGTGTCCTGCGACGCGCTCGCCTATGGTTTTGCCCTTCGGCCGGAAACCCAGCTTGCCGATCTTGCCGGGTGCCGTTTCCGTTTCGACGTGCGCGATCGCGCCTGGCTGCCGGAGCGCGACGCCATGGGGCGCACGAGCCGGGCCGATGTCTACATCGCCGGCGACGGTAGCGGCATCGCCGGTGCCGATGCGGCGGAAATTTCGGGCGAACTCGCTGCGGCCGCCCTGCTTGAGGATGCGGGAAAGACATCAGTGGATGCAGCGCGCCTGGTGGCGGCAAGCGAAGCGATCCTGCGGCAGCGTGACATCGTCGAGCGCGCCTTTCCCTTCCCGACTGACTGGTTTGAGACCTTAGCCGGCGAAACCACGCTCTGCCGCTGCGAAGAGATCACCATGGCCGAAGGGCGACACGCCATCGCGAGCGGGTCCGTCAGCGAGATCAACCGCCTGAAGGCGCTGAGCCGCATCGGCATGGGCCGCTGCCAGGGGCGCATGTGTTCCGCCGCTGCCACCGAACTGTTGAGCGGCGCCTGTGGCGTTCCGGCCGGAGAGGTTGGTCGCCTGCGCGCTCAGGCGCCGGTCAAGCCAATCCCGCTCGGTTTTGGCGCCGGTGCCGAAGAAGCGGAGGCCCGCCCATGAGCCGGCGTATCTCCGTCGACGTCGCGATCATCGGCGGCGGCCTGGTCGGCGGCTCCGCAGCGCTTGCCATGCGCAAGGCCGGGCTTTCGGTTGCATTGCTCGACAAGGGCTATTGCGGCGCCCAGGCGAGCGGCGTGAACTATGGCGGTGTGCGCCGGCAGGGCCGGCCCCTCGAACAATTGCCGCTGTCGCAGCGGGCACACCGCATCTGGCCGCAACTGAAGGCGATGATCGGCATCGATGCCGAATACATGCGCTCCGGTCACCTGAAGCTTGCGCGCACGGACAAGGACTTCGCCAAGCTCGAAGCCTATGCCGAGACGGTCAGTGACTATGGGTTGGGGCTCGAACTCGTGGCCGGTTCGGCATTGGCGCGCCGGTTCCCCTGGCTTTCCGCCCAGGCTGTCGGCGCGTCGCTCTGCCCCGATGACGGTCACGCCAATCCGCGTCTCGTTGCGCCCGCCTTCGCGCGGGCGGCCGAGCGCGCCGGCGTGACGGTGCTGGAACTGACGCCGGTGCGTGACGTCGCGGCGACCGGGAACGGTTTCGAGATCCTGGCAGGCGACGGCATCGAGATCCGCTGCCGACAACTGGTCAACAGCGCTGGCGCATGGTCCGATGGCTTTGCCGCTCGCTTCGGCGAAGTCGTGCCGCTCACCCGGATCTACCCGTCGATGGTGGTAACCGAGCCGCTTCCGCTGCGGCTGCCCGTCAGCATGGGCGAGCAGGGCGGCAGCTTCTATGGCCGGCAGGTGGCGCGCGGCAATTATGTCATGGGTGGTGGCCGCGGGCTGTCGCTCGGCGATCCCGACTATTCGCGCCCGTCGGTGACCGCTGCGTCCTCCGTCATGCAGCGCGCCATCATGCTCTTTCCGCATCTGGCCGAGGCCCAGGTCATCCGCTTCTGGTCCGGCACCGAGGCGGAAATGCCCGACGGCAACCCGGTGATCGGCCCGAGCGAAACGACATCAGGCCTCTTCCACGCTTTCGGCTTTTGCGGCGCCGGCTTTCAGACCGCGCCTGCCGTCGGCGAGGTGCTCGCGGAACTCGTCACCGAGGGCCGCACCACCACGCCGATCGACGCCTTTTCCATTGGCCGCTTCCGCAAGGTGGCGGCCGAGACTGCAGCCTCGTTGTAAACAGAAAGGGGAATACCATGATCGACCAACGGCTTACCAAAACCACCGCCCTCGCACTGCTGGCCTTCGTCCTGCAGCAGAATGCTGCCTCGGCGGAAACCAAGACGCTCTACATCGGCATGAACGGCGGCAATTTCGAACGCGCCTACACCGAACACGTTCTGCCGCCCTTCGAAAAGGCGAACGACGTCAAGGTCGTCGTCGTGCCCGGCACCTCGGCCGACATCCTTGCCAAGGCGACCGCTGCAAAGGAGAATCCGCAGATGCACGTCATGCTGCTCGACGACGGCGTGATGGTGCGCGCGATCGGCGGCGGCCTCTGCCAGAAGATCGCTGCCGATCCGGTTCTCGACCAGATCCAGCCGGCCGCCCGCCTGAAGGACGACATGGCTGTTGGAGTCGACATGGGCATGACCGGGCTTGCCTACAACAAGAAGCTCTTCGACGAAAAGGGCTGGCCGGCGCCGACCTCGTGGATGGACATGGCCGACCCGAAGTTTGAAAACGCCGTCGTCTTCCAGTCGGCTTCCGCCTCGAGCTTCGGTCTGCATGCCTTCCTGATGTTCAATCGTATCCAGGGCGGCGATGAGACCAATGTCGAGCCCGGCTTCGAGAAATTCTCCGACACGATCGGCAAGAACGTCATAGAGTTCATCCCGAGCTCGGCCAAGATCTCCGAGATGGTGCAGACCGGCGAAGCCGCGATCTTCCCGCTGACGCCGACGGCCGTCAACAACCTCAAGGACAAGGGCATTCCGGTGGAATACGCCCAGCCGAAGGAAGGCTCCGTCGTGCTCGCCGTCACCGAATGCGTGATCGCCAACAACAACGAACCGGAACTCAGCCAGAAGCTCGCCCACTACCTGCTTTCGGCCGAGGCACAGAGCTTGGCGCTCGATCACGGCAACATCATTCCGTCCAACGTCAACGCCAAGGCCGGCACGGATGCGGCAAACGCGAAGCTCGCAACCTTCAAGACCAACATGCAGACTGCCAAGGGTCTCGACTGGGACGCGATCAACCAGAACCGGCAGGAATGGAACAAGCGCTGGAACCGCATGATCGAACGGTAAGCATTAGCTAACATAACCCTATTCTTCGCACGCCCCCGTGGACACCATGGGGGCGTGATGCGTTTGGGGGCTCTGTTTTAGAGAGCCCCGTCGATCGCAGAACTGTTGCGCTCGCCCCTGTTCGTCGAAGACGGAAAGAGCTGCGAGCCGAAGGCGCCCTGGCTGCTGATCTCAGGGAAGCTGACATCGGCGATATCGAAATCGGGCATCAGCGCAAGCATCGGCAGGATGCGCTCAAAGACGGCACCGCCGAGCGGCGTGGCGTTCCAGCCCGACGTGCGGAAGCCATAGGTCTCCTTCAGGCCCCTCGGTTCGTCGAGCAGGGTGAGCAGCAGGTAGCGCGGGTTGTCCACGGGAACCACACCCATGAAGGACGTGATGTTGAGTTCCTTGGAATAGCGGCCGCCGACCACCTTTTCGGCAGTGCCCGTCTTGCCGCCGATGAAATAGCCTTTGACCTCCGCCTTCTTTGCCGAGCCGGTCTTGGCGTTGAGCCGCAGCAGGTAGCGAAGCGCCTCGCCGGTTTCCGGCTTGATCAGATCGCGCGCGATGATGCGATCGTCCAGCGGCGCGTCCTTGATCAGGGTTGGCCGGATGAGACGCCCGCCGTTGACGAGTGCCGCGACCGCGATGCTCGCCTGAAGCGGCGTGACGGCAATGCCGTGGCCGTAGGAGGCGGTCGCGGTATCGATCTCGCCCCAGCGTCGCGGCAATTGCGGATGGGCGCTCTCCGGCAGTTCGGTCGTCAGCCGCGACATCTGCCCGAAGCGCGTCAGGAACGCCCGCAGGTTTTCCGGCCCGACAGCAATCGCCATCTTCGCCATGGAAATGTTTGAGGAGTAGATGAAGGCCTCCGGCAGCGTCAGTGGCCGATGCTGGCCGCGATAGTCGTTGATGCGGAAGCGGCCGAAGGCGAGCGGCTTGCTGGCGTCGACGACGGAGCGAAGCGTGAACTGTCCGGAATCGAGCGCCATCGCTGTCGTCAGGGCCTTGAAGGTCGAGCCCATCTCGAAGGTGGCGGCGGCAATGCGGTTGATGCGGTCTGGCTTCAGCGCGTCGACTGGCAGGTTCGGGTCGAAATCCGGATAGGAAACCAGCGCCAGGATCTCGCCATTGGTGACATCGAGCACCAGGCCGGCACCGGCCTTGGCGCTGAACTTGGCGATCGCCTTGCGAAGCTCCGTCTCCAGCGCATGCTGGATGCGGATGTCGAGCGTCGTGCTCACTGGCTCGAGAGTACGGTGGGAGAGATCCATGCCGCTCTGACGCAAGACCTCCAACCCCTGGCCCTCGATCCAGCGCTCGATGCCGGCCATGCCGATATTGTCGATATCGACGGTGCCGAGCACGTGGGCGGCGAGCGAGCCGTTGGGATAGAAGCGCTGCTTCTCGCGCTGGAAACCGACGGCCGGAATGCCGGCATTCCACACCGCCTGTTCCTGCGCTGGCGTCACCTGGCGCTTGATCCAGGCAAAGGCGGCGCCGCTCTTCAGCCGACGATAGAGGTCGCGTCCGTCGATATCGGGAAAGATCTCGGTCAGCTTCTCGACCGCCTCGTCGACGTCGACGATCAGTCGGGGCTCGGCATAGAGCCCGGAACTCGGCACGTCGATCGCCAGCAGATTGCCGTTCCGGTCGAGGATCGACGGGCGGCCGAGGCTCGGCGGCGGCGGTATGTAACCGGTCCGCTCATAGTCGGCGACGCCAAGCTGGACGAGGCGCGCCAGCATGAGCCCGAAGACGAGCGCGAAGGCGCCGACGACGAGGAGAAGACGGCCGCGAGGGTCCGGCCGGCGCTGAACCTGACGTGCCATATCAGTAGAGCCCGTTGCCGCTGGTGAGGAGCTTTTCGCGCAGTTCCGGCGACAGGTCTGCATCGGTGGCGGCCGATGTACTCGCCGTCTCGAAGCCATCGATGACGGGGCATCCACCAGCGCAGGGCGCGGTTCCCGGCTTGAAGGCTTCGAGAATGGCGCCGGGCGTGCCCGCTGGCACAGGCTGGCCGCTCTTCCTGTCGATCGCCTCGACCGTCATGCCCGATGGCGCATGGAAATCCGCTGCCGGGCGTCCTTCAAGCGCCACCTTCATGAAGTCGATGAAGATGGGCGCAGCGAGGCCGCCGCCGGTTTCGCCATAGCCCATCGGCTTCGGCGTGTCGTAGCCGAGGAAAACGCCGGTGACGACATCAGGCGTGAAGCCAACGAACCAGACATCCTTTTCGTCATTGGTGGTGCCGGTCTTGCCGGCGATCGGCACGCCGAGCGAGCCGACATTTCTGGCGGTGCCACGTTCGACGACGCCGCGCAGCATGGAGGTCACCTGATAGGCGGTGATCGGATCGAGCACGTAGTCGCGATCGTCGACCGGCATAGGCTCTTCCTGGCCGCTCCAGTCGGAAGCGTTGCAATCGTCGCAGCGGCGCTGGTCGTGGCGGAAGATCGTGCGGCCATAACGGTCCTGGATGCGATCGACCATCGAGGGCGTGACTGCCTTGCCACCATTGGCGATCACAGCATAGGCCGAAACCAGTCGCAGCAACGTCGTCTCACCGGCGCCGAGTGACATCGGCAGATAGGGTTTGAGCGTGTCATAGATGCCGAAGCGCTTGCCGTAGTCGGCAACGAGATCCATGCCGAGATGACGGGCGAGACGCACCGTCATCAGGTTGCGGCTGTTTTCCAGCCCGACTCGCAAGGTGGATGGGCCGCTGAAACGGCCGTCATAGTTCTTCGGTTTCCACGTCCGTCCTGCGCCGTCGGCAAGGGCGATCGGCGCATCCATCACCAGGGTCGTCGGCGCGTAACCATTGTCGAGCGCAGCGGCATAGACGAAGGGCTTGAAGGAGGAGCCGGGCTGTCGATAGGCCTGGGTCGCGCGGTTGAACTCTGACTGCGCATAGGAGAAACCGCCAGCGACGGCCAGCACCCGGCCGGTGTTCGGGTCCATGGAAACGAGGGCGCCTTGAACGAGCGGCGGTTGCCGCAGGACGTAACCGTCCTCCTGCTTTTCCAAATAGACGACATCACCGGGCGACAGGACGCCATCGAGCCCGGCGGCGCAGTTCCGCTTTCCCTTGGCCGAGCGGCAAAGCGCCCAGGTCGCGCCCTGGCGTCCAAGGCTTATCGTCTCTGCGGTCGCAGTTCCGTTTGCCGGCGCGCCCTCCGGCCGGAGGCCGATCTCTACGTCCGCGTTTCCTGCGGCAAGCACCACACCCAGCCGCCATTCCGGCACGTCGGCAAGCGGCCGGAGCTTGGTGAGTGCGGTAGCCCAATCCTTTGTCGAGGGGAGCCTTGTGACCGGGCCGCGATAGCCCTTCGCCTGGTCATAGCCGACGAGGCCCTTGC
>NZ_JAEPRP010000363.1:0-1563 GCF_016652895.1 Ensifer sp. SSB1 | reverse complement strand
CGCTGCTGGCGGTGATGTCGAGAAAGGTGAGTTCGTCCGCGCCCTGGTCGTCGTAGCGCTTCGCGACCTCGACCGGATCGCCCGCGTCACGCAGGCCGACGAAGTTCACGCCTTTGACGACGCGCCCCGCGTTGACGTCGAGGCAGGGGATGATTCTCTTGGCAAGCATGCTGCTAGTGTACTGCCCCGTTAATTTTTGGTACTTTGCGGTATCTCATCTTGGAGAGATCGCAATGCCCCAACGCATGCCCCCGGTCATGTTGAGTGCCGACGAACGTGAACAACTGGAATCGTTGTCGCGGTCGCGCTCGATGTCGGCAGCACTCGTGCAAAGAGCCAAGATCGTGCTCGCTTGCGCTGAGGGCACGCCGAATTCGCAAGTGGCCGAGCAACTCGGGATCCACAAGGCCACGGTTGGTCTGTGGCGACGCCGCTTCGGCGAACGGCGCATTGCGGGACTTTACGACGAGCTGCGCCCGGGCAAGCCGCGCACGATTGATGATGAGCGCGTGGCGGAGTTGATCTACACGACGCTGCACAAGCGGCCCAGCAAGGGCGCGACGCACTGGAGTACGCGCGAGCTCGCGGTCGAGACTGGGATATCCAAGACCAGCGTTCAGCGCTATCTGTCGCTGTTTGGGGTGCAGCCGCACCGCACTGAAAGCTTCAAGCTTTCGACCGATCCGTTCTTCGTGGACAAGCTGCGCGATGTCGTCGGACTGTATCTGAACCCGCCCGACAACGCGCTCGTCGTATGCGTCGATGAGAAAAGTCAGTGTCAGGCGCTTGAGCGCACGCAGCCGATGTTGCCGATGGGCTTGGGCTATGTCGAAGGCGTTACCCATGATTACAAGCGGCACGGCACGACGACGTTGTTTGCTGCTCTCGATGTGCTCACCGGCGCTGTGCTCAGCACTTGCAAGCCACGCCATCGTCATCAGGAGTTCCTCAGCTTTCTGCGCGAAATCGACAAAGTCGTACCCGATCATCTCGAAGTCCATGCGATCGTCGATAACTACCGCACGCACAAGCACCCGAAGGTGAACGCCTGGCTCGCCGCGCATCCACGCTGGCACTTGCATTTCGTTCCAACCTATAGCTCCTGGCTCAATCTGGTTGAACGCTTCTTTGCCCTGATCACGGACAAAGCGATTCGCCGAGGCTCGTTTCAATCAGTAAAAGACCTGATCGCGAAGATTGATTGCTTCGTGCAGCAATACAACAAACACTGCAAGCCATTCATATGGACCGCCACCGCCGACTCGATCATCCAGAAACTGGAACGGCTTTGCAGGCGAATTAACGGGACGGCACACTAGCGGGGTCTACGCGGACGGCGGTCCGAACACCGGCAGGTTGTATTCGCCGAACTTGTCTTGTCCGTCGGTCCAGCGCAGCGAAAGCACCATGCTCTCGCGCAGGTCCTCTACGGCGACGTCGACGGGATAGGAGACGAAGAGCGGTCCTTCGTCGAGCTCGAGCACGATCGTCGTGTGAGGAGCAGGGTACTCGTCGAAGTATTTGCGGCGGAAGGTCGTCCACGACAGCACCTTGCCGCGGCCG
>NZ_JAEPRP010000362.1:0-1594 GCF_016652895.1 Ensifer sp. SSB1 | reverse complement strand
CCCCTGCCCTGATCCACGCGTTCTTTCCGAGCGGCTTGCCGATCTGGTAGACGCCCTTCAGAGCGAATGTCGATGCGCTCGACGGGTCGTCGCCCTGATAGACGGCAATCTCGCCTTCGGTCGAGACGAACACGCACATGTCATTGAGACCGTCGCCGCTCTCAAGCGACCAGGAGACGCCGGTCAGCAGCGAGCCGCCCTTTGTCATGACACCGCCGAGCGGAAACACCACTGCCGCGCCCCCCACCGCGTTGAGGGGTAGATAGTAGGCATCAAGCGTTGCGTTCTTCAGGAAGAACTCACGGTTTTTGAACAGCCAGCCATAGTTGAGTTGCAGCATCGTCGTGCCATCGACGAACGTGATCGCCGGTGACGTGGTCCAGGTGCTGCCGTCGAAAAGTTGCCGGTTGTTCGCGCCATTCAGGCAGACGAGATAGGAGGTGCCGGCGTTGGTATGCTGGAAGGCGCACCAATCACCGCCACTGAGTCCGCTCACGTCGGCCGCAGTTGTGGCTGGCGGCGCTGACGGCGCGGTCATGTTGTAAATGGCTGTTGCCGTAGCCATAAACAGGCGCTCGATGCTGCCGTACTTGTATTTGAAGGCACTGAGGATATCCGTGCCATCGACAGCAAGACCGAATTTCTGCGAGCCGCCGCGGATCTTGCAGCCGGTGAGCGTCGGGAAGAAATTGCGCAGGACGGACGCGGAGCCTGGGCGCTGAGACGCCATATCTGCCGTGGTAACGAGACCGTCCTTCGGCGCCGGATAGGTGATCGGCTGGGAAACCTGCTGTCTCCCGATGCTGACGCTGCCTCGATTGCTCTGCCCGATGCGCGCGGGGCGAACTGCCATCTTCATGCGACACCTCGATCGGCGTTGATTTCCTGGGCGAGGTCCGCTTCGAATTCAGCGAGGTTGTCCTCGTAGGCCAGCCCCTTCTGGCGCTTCCAACGCCAGACGATGCCTTTGACGAGCAGGCGCTCAGGAAAGCGAGTGGTGTCGTCGTCCGAATCTAAAGTTGGGCCTGGGCCGCTCGGATCATGGAGAACCCAGTTCTTCGATAGATAGTCGATGACGGCGCCGACGGCTGATGCGGCCGGGTAAAACAGTATCTGCTGCCCCTTCACGAAGAAATACGGCTGTGCGGACGGGATGCCGACAATGACGGCCCATTGCGAGCTGTTGGTGATCGGGCGGAAGAAATCGCCCACACCGGTCCGCACGGCGCCACCGGGCGTCATACGCTGGTAATCTTCCGGCAGATTCTCAGGAGAGCCGGCGGCCGTGTGCGTGGCCAGCATGCGCTGCCAGTCGGCGCGGCGTGCAATCTCGTCGCCTGCTTCCTGGGCGAGCGCAACCATCGTTTGCGCGTTCGGATCGTTCGAACCGTAGACGCTTTCGAACTGGTCGAGCGAAACGACGTCGCAAACTTCGTTGATGGCGGAAAGTAGGGTCATGGGGTCGGGCCTCCAACGACGACTTGGGCATTGCCCCAGCGCGAGCGCTCGTCACCGATCTTGAGACCAGAAAGCGCCTGCGCTTTAAGCTGCAGCGCTGCGCCGGCCTTGTCGGCGTCTCGTTCCCAGATCGCGA